>JACQGT010000320.1 GCA_016199425.1 Chloroflexota bacterium | reverse complement strand
CGTAGGTCGGACTGTCAGTCCGACCTACGCTAACGGTTTGCAAAGGGAAACCACGCCATCTGGGGAAAATCTACAGTCAATTCTTCGATGTAACGACGGATTTCGGTGGTGTCATTCTTACCCAGCGCGACGAACAGGCGTAGGAATGTCTGCTCGAGTTCGGGGATTCTGTTAAAAAGAACGGATGGATCGTCGACGCTGGCGAGCAGAGCATCTACAGTCGCTTCATCGGTCTCGAAGGTAGTAACGGGAATGCTGGTAAGTTGCTGGCGCAAGATCGGCGCTCCGTTCTTCCATCCGTAGCGCCGCAGTTCAAAGGGCACGGACGAGTCATTGGGCGGCTGCCAAAGCCAGACTCCCAGTTCGGCGTTACCCGCTGCATCGCTCTCCACAAAATACTCGGTCATCGCCGTTGCCCACCAGAAGCCGGGTTCTTCCGGTCGCAACCCCATTCGCTCAAAGCGCCGGCCATTCCAGGACCAGACTCCGCCGCCATAGCCGAAATCGATGAGATCGGGTCGCCCATCGTTGCCGAAGTCCACCACCTGCACCGCGCCTTCGGCTGGCCGGGCAGAGCCAATCTCCTGGGAATTCAAGGCCAGAGGCGTGCCCGGGGGGAAGGGTTGGTTGGCGGGCAGCGCGTGAAAACCGTCTGGTCCGGACAGGAGTGCGACCGGATAGCTGCGTCCAGCCACATCCTGCACGAGAAGCAGTGGGTCTGCGCTTCCGTCGTTGTTGAGATCGTAAGCCGTAGACAGGGGTTGCCAGGGGATTTGATAGGCCGCGAGCGTCTCCTGAAAGAAGTGGGGAAGCGGAGTCAGCCGCAACCAGAGAAGGGGGTTGCATAGGTCAGTCCAGGTATAAAAGAGATATCCGTACATCCCATCGAGGGGCGCCGGGAGTTGATAGGGATGCTTCTCCTGTAACCACCGACAAAATGAAGCGACGGGTTTTATAGTCTGGCTTTGGGTTGAGGTGAAAAGTTGCAGACGTACAGCCAATTGGCGCAACACACCGCCCATCTCCCCGTTGGGGAAGCGCAGCGCGTTTGTGGTCCAGGTTGTCTGGGCAGCCTGAACGTCCCCGTTCATAAGATGAAGCATTCCCAAACGGACAGAGGCATAGGGGCGCGGGTCGAGAAAGAAAGGCGACATCCCTGCATAAGGATTCTCCGCCTGTTCGACAAGAGGAGTCAGACGGAGAGCGGCCTTCTCGGTTTCTCCGCCCTGACTTAACAGAAAAACTCCATACCCGTATTGTTTGATGCCGTCTCCCTGGCCAAACGATGCCCCCAACTCCATTTTGACCAGCGGCGAAGATATCTCAATCGGAACAAATTCTCTCCGTTGCAAGCGATAAATCACTGTTTGGGGAAGGAACTCTTGATAAAAGGCAAACCGCCCAAACGCCTTGTGCAGTTCATCAATGCGGCCATCGCCGTCCGTATCCACTACATCCCAGCGGCTTGCCCCATTGCTCCCCACCAGCAGAGAGGTGAATCCTGCTCCTGTCCATTTTGCCACAGTAAGCAGTGTAGTGCAGGCGCTGCCACAACGCGAGCGCGAGAAGATAATTTCCTGGCGGCCATCGCCGTCCACATCCTCCACGGCCAGCAGGGTGGGCAGAATCGCTGGATCGAACTCATTGGGCAGCACGGGAACGACCACAAAATCATCCTCAGCTCGGCGCACCCAGAAGATTTCGCCGAGTTGATCTGAGCCGTACCACCAGGGAACCACCACCACATAATCCGGCGCGCCGTCGCCATCCACATCCGTCTGGCGCACCGCGCCGTTGGCGGGCCACGTCTCCACAATCTCCGGGGGCAATTCCCCCGCGCTGTTGGCATTCTCCCGGAAGAAGCGGCCCAGCCAACGGGTCAACAGCCAGACGGGGACGTCCCCTTTTGTGCGCGCCATCAACACAGAGAGCAAACTCCGCTCCTGCTCCTTGTCGTCCTGGGTATACGCCTTTACAGAGACGGGTGGCGCTTGCAGATGGGCGAAGGCGAAGGCCGCCTGCTCGCTCAGGGGCGGGGCTAGCGACCAGTTCTTCACCCAATGGGGGGCGGTGATCTGTTGCAGTTCGCCGCCGGGCAGGTGGAGGAGATAAAAACTGCCAACACTACGCGACTGGCCTGTTGCAACGAAAATCAATCCTCTACTGTCGGCTGTCCAGGCAAAGGAGGGGTCTGCTCGAACGGGATCGAGGAGCAAAATCGGCAAGTCGAATTTTCTCACCGACAAATCGAGAAGGTCAAAGACTGTGATATGGAAGCCATCGCGCCTGCGTACTGGAATAGCCAGTTGGCTTCCGTTAGGGGCCAGCAGCAACGGGCTGGCTCCTGAAACCTGACCATCGGAAAAGACGTGCAAAGTCGTCAATTCACCGGTTTCAGCATTGTAGCGAATCAACCTTTCGTTGGAAAAGGGTCCCTCTCCACCGGGATAATCAGGATTGAAGTCTGTGCCGAGAAAATAGAGATGTGGTTTTTCCACATCCCATGCAGATCCAGTGGTATGTTCCGGTCCTTCAACGGGTCTGGTCTCCCCGCTCTCCACATCCGTCACACATATCCAGCCATGCGCGGTTCGTCCATTGCTAAAATAATACCTGGACAACCAGCGTCCGCTGGAGTCCCATTCCATTTGTAGGAGAGTTGCGCCGCAGCCTTTCGTGTTGTCAAATGTCTGAAAAATCGGTTGCTGGCCGTCTCGTAGCAGATCAGCCTGCGAGTTGTAGACGCCCGTCACGTATTCACTGTCAATATATGCTATGTTACTGGTTGGGCTCCACAGGAAGCCTCGAAATTGGGCAGTGGACTGGGTTAGCGGGCGATTATTGCCTGTATGAGGATAAACAATCTGTAGCGCGCCAGAGGCTTCTCGTCCTCTATCCGAGTGGATATAGGCGATGGCATTGCCACGGGGATTCCAGGCAAAAGAAGTGATGAGTCCAGACGGTGCGGCTACCAAAGGTCGAGAAAGATGAGGATCAAACACAGAGAGCAGGCTGAGCTGCCCGTCTTCCTGAACGGCCAACCACGCGCCATCGGGCGACCACTGCATCCCGACCGCTCCCCACTCTGGTGCTGAAACTGAACGAACCTGTACTTCCCTACCCAATGTCAACCCATCGGTCATCCACAGCCTGTCGGGGCCGCCGTTGGGATCGCCGGCGACGAAAGCCAGTGCGAGGGTGTAAGCGGAGGGGTTGATCAGAACGCTGCTTGCCGGGGTGTTTTCCAGGGGATTGGATCCCGACGGGTTCTGAACCTGGGCTTGGGCCGGTAATGTTCCACCCAAAAGGAGCAGCAGTACACCACGCCATAGGATTGTCGCGACCAGCCGCAAAAGTCTGTATCCCATCTGTCATCTCTCTCAGAATCCTGGAGGTTGCGTGATAGATGAATTGTGGGGTAGGCTATGCTATATTGCAAAAGGCGGATCACTCGCGCAACCCATGCCTCTCACCATCACTACTCTGGGCGAATTTCGCCTGCTGCGCGACGACGAGGAACTGTCGCCCGCGGCGTGGAAAAACCAGAAGAACCGTCACCTCTGCCAACTGCTCCTCACCCACAGGCGCAACCCGCCCCACCGGGAACAGCTGTTGGAGTGGCTCTGGCCCGGCCTGCCCCCGGCCAGCGCCGACCGCAGCCTGCGAGTCGCTATCAGCCAGCTACGCCGGGCGCTGGAGCCAGACCTGCCCCCCCGCGCAGACTCGGCTTTTCTCCTGATCACCCCATCCGGCTATGCCTGGAATCCCCACGCCGACTACACACTGGACGCGGACCGCTTTGATCACCTGTGCAGCGAATTTGCCGTCAACCCGACCGGCGACGATCCCTACAGCCGCCTGGCCCTGGGCGAAGAGGCCAAAGCGCTCTACCGAGGCGATTTTCTGGCCGAAGAAGCCTACACCGACTGGGCCAGCGCAGAATGGGAAAGGCTGCGCGAAACCAACTTCGCCCTGCTCAACCGGCGGGGGCGCTATTACAATCTTTACACAATGCAGTGGGCCGCGGAGACCGGGTAGGTCGGACTGGCAGTCCGACTTACTTTTCTGGAGGTTGCGCGACCGGCGAATTTGCGGTAGGCTACGGGTATCGTCCCGTTCCCCATCCAAACAGGACGATTGGTGCATATAGGCCATCTTTTTGGCTGGCAACGCACCCCACGCAGAAGAACAGAGCAGTGGCTCTTATCCTGCGTCCCGTTGCAAACCCGAAGGAGAAAAAAATGTCCCGTCTGATGCGCCCTCTTCTGACAGTGCTACCGCTCCGCCTGCCCCGCGCTGCTTCGTCGAACCGCCTGCTGCTGGGCCTTGCCCTCTTCCTCTTGCTTGTCCGGTTGGATGGGCCCCCAGCGCAACCTCTGGCCCAGGCGGCAACCGACGCCGCGGATGTGCGCGTCGGTCACGGCGCCTGCCCCAATCCGGTCAATTTTTTCGATCCCCTCACCTTCAAAATCTGGATATTCAACGACGGACCGGACGAAGCCCAAAACGTCACCGCGGGGATGTCGCTGGTCAAAGGCGTGGAGCAGGTGGCTGCCGTTGGGGTGGAAAGCAGCCAGGGGTCGTGCAGCGTAGGGCCAGGCAGCGGCAACGCGGCCAAAGACCTGTGGGTCTCCTGTACGATTGGCAATCTGGGCACAAACGGAGTGCTGGAATTCGGCGCCGAGGCGATTGTCAAATTGACCGTCCTGCCCCTGACCAATGACAGCGGCTTTCTGGAGTATTTCAGCAGCGCTGGCGCTTCGGCGGCCAACGACAGCAACACCGGCAACAATTCTGCCACCCTGCGCACCAAAACCCTGCCCGGCGGCGGCGACGATCCCGGCCAGTGTGTGGACAAAAATACCGCGCCCCTGACCGGGCGGGTCTTCGCGCCAGGGCTGGACGCGCCCCTCGTCGGCGTACCCGTGCGGCTGATGCGCGGGGGACAGGCCATCAACACCGCCATTGCCAAGCCGCCGGATGGACGCTACACTTTCTACAGCGCGCCCATCGAAAACGGGTTGACCCTCAGCGCTACCCTACAAAGTTTCGAGACGCGCCCGCCCATCTTTCAGGTAGTGCATGCCCAGGCCGGACAGCCGGCGGTCGAGGCTGCCCGGCCTGTCAATCTGGCCGGCGCCCCGCCCGGCGTGACAGTGACTGTCGATCTGCCCTTTGACGCCAGCCTGACCCCGGCGGCGGGCATTCCCGCCAACCGGCTCGACGATCTGGGCGTCATTTATCACCACACCCACCAGGCGACCGATCTGGTGCGCCCGCTTTTTCCCAAACTCAATTACTCCCTGCCGGTGGATATTGTCGGTTTTGCCGCCCAGACCGGCGTCTTCTGGCAGGGGGCCTTCTCCGATGGCAGCAACCCGGGCGTAGACCCGTTCATCAGCATCGAAGCGGTCAACGGGGCCAGTCTGATCAGCGACGGCGGGCGACCGGACAACCGGGAGTGGCACGAATTCGGCCATCACGTGATGGCCGACATCTTTGCCGACAAAATGCCCGCAGACCCAGCCCCCTGCAACTCCCCTCCGCTTCCCACGGATAGCTGCAATCACGGCGGCTACGCTAACATCTCCACCACCGACTCCTGGACGGAGGGCTGGGCTGAGTTCTTTTCAATGCTGGTGGCCCGGGATGTGGCAAAGGAGGAGAGACCGGAACTCTACACAATAGGCGGGATGCCTTTCAATCTGGAGAGCAACCGGCTGGCCTGGGACGCCTACGCCACCAGCACAGGCGATGTACGCTTCGAAGAGCTTGCGGTCGCCAGTCTGCTCTGGGATATTGTCGATCCGGTGGACGCCAGGGACATTACGCTGCTCAAAGACGGCGGACGCTACGCCGACTGTGTAGAACTCCCCTTCACGACTTTCTGGAAGGATATGTTTACGCCAGAAGTCTTTCTGACTTCGCCCGTTGCGCCCAAAGATTACGAACACATCTTCGACATCAAAACCCTCTACGATGTGCTGCGCTCTCGGGGCGTGGGCCAGGGTCACTCCCGCGAAGGGCCGTTGAATGATCTGGATGAACTCTTCGTAGCCCACGGCTTCTTTGCGGATGTAAACGGCAACGGTTTCTACGACAGCGGCGAGACGATCGGTCTGGCCGGGGACAACACCCGTCCCAACCGCCGCAATTTCCCGATTCTGCCCGGTTCATTCGTGGCAGTGGATGGCCTGCTGCCCGACGGCAGGAGCAGAGTGACGCCGACCACTTTTCACGTGCAAGTGGTCTTCGCTGCGCCCTACGATAGCTTCAACTACACGTACACGCAGGATACCAGCCAGACGCCGGGCCGCCTCTTTCTGGTGGCGCCGCCCGCCCGCTATCCGTCCACCATCCGCATTACCCCACTGGTGACAGGCTACGCCAGCCCGCCGTTGGTGATTACAGGGGAGGAATACTGGACTGCAATGCAGGCGAACCCCCAAGAGAGCTTCACGAGCCATCTTTTCGCCTTTAACAAACAGCCAGCCATCTTTCTGCCCTGGATTGTGGGCAGCGCCAACGGTCGCAGCCCAGCCCGCGGCCAATCTACAGACACCCCCGTCGCCTGCACCAAAGACTTGCCGCCCACTTCTACGCCGACGCCCACACCCACTGTCACGCCGGACCGGGGCGCGCCGCTGGTCGAGAGCGTCAGTCCGGTCTCTGCGCCTGTGGGCCAGAGCGTCCAGTTGACCATTCGGGGCAAGAACTTCCAGGGCGGCGCCAATCCATTCATCGACACAACGCCCCTGCAAAATGTGAGCCAGCCCGATACGGAGACTCTCGTCGGTACGTTGCCCAGCGGGCTGCCCGTGGGCGTCTACGCTGTGGTGGTGGTCAATCCGGGTGGGCTGACCGGCAAGCTGGACGACGGCTTCGCAGTCACATCTGGGAGCGGGACAGCCACACCGACGCCTACCCGAACGCCTACCGCTACCGCCACCCCCACGCCGACCGGGACACAGACGGCTACTCCCACGCCCACTCGCACACCCACAGCCACCCCAACCACACCCGGCGGGGCAACGGCGACGTCTACGCCCACCCCGTCGGTCACCCCCACCGCCACGCCAACAGATACGGGCGCTGCCGCCGTCTTCAGCTCGGACGACTTCAACCGGGCCGACGCGGACCGCTGCGCGCTCGGCCAGACCAGCGCTTTTGCCGGTGGCAACCCCCTCTACTACCTGCCCCTCTGGCCTTCCGGCGGCGCAGACCCGGCCAATCCCATCGGGGCCAATCTGGTGGGCCAGGCCCTGCAGAACAACGGGCTGGACAACGGCGGGGTGATGCTCACTGGGCAGCCGGGCGCGTGCGACAATACGGGCATCCGGGGCGTCAATCTGGGCCAGGACCTCTACGTGCGGGTGGATGTGCTTGTGCCCACCGCCAACGGCTACATCACCCAGGCCGGACCCTTCCTGCGTGGGCGGGCCGCGGCCCGGGGCGATGGGCTGGGCGGCGGCAGCAACACCGGTTTCTGGACGGCGCTGGACAGCAGCGGGGCGTTCAAGATTGTCGACCTGTCCAACGGCGGGACGATTGCCCAGGGCAGCCTTTCCGCCTTCGATCCGACCCGTTTTTATAAAGTAGAGATGACCGCCCAGGGCAATTCCCTGCGGGCGAAGATTTCCGGGCCGGTAGGCGTCGCCGCAGCAGAGCGTCAGCCGGAGATCGGCTATCAGGCGCTGATCCTTTCCGCGACAATCAGCCAGGAACGCGCAGACACAGCCACCGACGGCGCAGTTGGCGTCAATTTTGGGGCAGGAGCAAACCGGGGGCAGATTGGCGGCCAGCGCGCCGACAATCTGGTCGTCGGCGAATACCGCAGTCTGGATTGAGGATCGAGATGTGATTCACTTCAAACAGGAGGAAGATTCTATGCGTGTACCCATCTACCTGAACCATCGATTTCGATTTTTCACCCTATGCCTCGTGCTTGCGCTCCTGGCGGGAGGGGTGTTTTCGGCTGCGGCCCAGAATGTGGCTGAAGCCGAACCGAATGACAATTTCGGCCTTGCCAACGCCATCTCCCTCAACAGCGCCGTCAGCGGCGCTATCAACCCCACCCGGGACGCGGACTGGTACACCTTCACCGTCGAACGCCACGGCGAGCTGCGTTTGCAGGTCAGCGGCGTGGCCGCGGAGTTGGACATTAACCTGCGGGTGTGGAACGGCAACAAAGACGTGCTCACCAACTGGTACGCGCCCCTGGCCAAAGGCGGCGCCACCGACGCGCTTGTCGATCTGCCCGCGCCAGGCCGCTACTATCTGGAAGTGCGCGACGGCGGCGACGACGCCAGTTCGTCCCAACCCTACACCCTCAGCGCTGCTTACACACCCAGCGCCGATGGGAACGAACCCAACAACGACTTCAACCAGGCCGCGCCCCTGGCCTTCGACCAGCCGACGGCGGCGACGATTCTGCCCGTGCGCGACGTCGACTGGTATGTGGTAACAGTTGACCATCACGGCGAGTTGCGGCTGCACATCACAGATGTACCGGCGGAGTTGGACATCGCGCTGCGGGTGTGGAACGGCAACAAAGATGTGCTGACCAACTGGTATACGCCTCTGGCAAAAGGCGGCGACACCGACGCGGTTGTAGACCTGCCTGCGCCAGGCCGCTATTACGTCGAAGTGCGCGACGGCAGCGACGACGCCCGCTCCATCCAACCCTTTACCCTCACCGCCAGCTTCACCCCGTCGCCCGACGCCTTCGAGCCGAACAATGACTTCGGCAGCGCGGCCAATCTCGTCCTGGGCCAGTCACTCCAGGCGACGATTCTGCCCGTGCGCGATGTCGATTGGTTCACTTTCGACGTGGCGACCCACGGCGAACTGCGCGTCGAGGTCAGCGCTGTGCCCGCGGAGCTGGATGTGGTGCTGCGGGTCTGGAACGGCAACAAAGATGTGTTGACCAACTGGTATACGCCCCTGGCCAAGGGCGGCAACACCAGCGCGGTTGTAGACCTGCCCGCGCCAGGCCGCTATGTACTGGAGGTGCGTGACGGCAGCGACGACGCCCGCTCGGTGCAGCCCTTCACCCTGCGCGCCGACTTTACCCCTTCGCCCGATGGCTTCGAACCCAACAACGACTTCGGCAGCGCGGCGTCCGTCGGTGTGGACCGCAGCGTGCAGGCCACAATTCTGCCCGTGCGCGACGCCGACTGGTTCGCCTTCGACGCGGCCCATCACGGCGAACTGCGGGTGCAGGCATCCAATGTCCCCGCCGAGATGGATGTGGTCTATCGCCTGTGGAACAGCAACAAAGACGTGCTGACCAACTGGTACGCGCCCCTGGCCAAAGGCGGCAACACCGATGGGGTGATCGACCTGGCCGCGCCGGGCCGCTACTTCCTGGAGGTACGCGACGGCAGCGACGACGCCCGCTCCATCCAGCCCTACACCCTCAGCACAAAGTTCATCGCTGCGGCGGACAAAGGCGAACCCAACAACAGCCAGGAGACCGCCACGCCCGTCAACCTGGACGAGACGATCCCCGGCAATATCCTGCCCGCGGGCGACCGGGACTGGTGTCGCATCGAAGTGACCCAGGCCGGCGACCTGCACATTCTGGTCACGAATGTGGCTCCGGAACTGGCTATCGCCTTCCGCCTGTGGGACGACAAAGGCACTGTCCTGACCAACTGGTTCAGACCGCTGAGCCAGGGCGGCAACACCGAAGCTGTTGTGCCCATCGCCACGCCCGGCGTCTACTTCGTGGAGGTGGCGGACAACAGCAGTTCGGCCCGCTCCATCCAGCCCTATCTCCTGCGCTTTAGTATGTCACCCATCGACCCGGCCACGATGACCCTGCCCACACCGCCGGTGGACGCTGGCGCGCCTGTCACCGGGACAGCGGCCATCACACCGACGACCGGCGCAACGATCCTCACCTCCGGCCAGGTGGGGCCGTTGGGTGCGGAACTCTTTGTGCAGGAGCCGCGCAACCCGGATGTGGACGGCGCACGCCTGAGTGTGCCGCCGGGCAGTCTGGACAGGCTGGAGACTGTCCATATCAGCGCCAGCGACAGCGGCCCGGAGGGTGCGCCCTTTGGCCTGCAACCCGCCGGCCCCTACTGGTATTTCGACCCGGACGGGCTGACCTTCACCCAGCCGGTGACAGTGACTCTGCCTGTGCCCACCGGCGCAGCCGAAGCGGAGATGTTTGTGGGCCACTGGACCGGCAGCGCCTGGGAAGAGCTGGGCGG
>JACQGT010000316.1 GCA_016199425.1 Chloroflexota bacterium | reverse complement strand
GTGGATATGCTGCGCTATCTGGGCGGGGAAGTGCGCGAAGTGTCCGCTTTTGCCGCGCCCCCCAAGCGCATCCACTCGTTCGAGTTTGACCCGGTCGTCGTCGCATCGCTCAAATTTGCCAACGACGGGGTGGGCAAACTTTCGGCGCTTTTGGACGGGGACACGCCCTATCGCTTCAACTGTCGGCTCTTTGGCACAAACGGCTCCATCCAAAACAACGAAGTCTACTCGTCCACCAACTACCCCGGCGCGCACGAGTATTGGAGCTTTCCCACCATTTCGCCCAACAGCGGGGATGTGACCCACCATCCCTTCAAAGCCGAGATCGAACACTTTATGGCGTGTATTGAAAAGGGCGTGGAATCCCACGCCTCGATCTACGATAGCTACAAGTCGATGGCGATCTGCTTTGCCATCGACGAATCGGTGGCAAAGGGTGGGCAGCCGGTCAGCGTAATTAGCGATTAGCGATTGGGGACTGGCGACTGGGATCGGATCGTCCCCCAATCGCCGGTTGCTAATCGCTAATCGCCACTCTACCCCAACAGGTGCGCGTATTCCTGCAACTTACGCTGGTTGATCTTTTCGAACTTTTCCGGCAGAATCTCTGCCATTTCGCCCTCACTCAAGCGAATGCGCAGAATCTCCAACGCATCCTCGGGCGATTCGCCATAGCCCAACTTTTTCTTGCCGTTGCGCAGTTCGAAAAGATACATATAGTGTGGATTGCTAAAACTGCTCATTGTGCTTTCCTATCCCTACCCCAAAATCCGTATGCAATCATCCACCGACAGCCGCCCAATCGGCCCGGTGGCGTAGACCGCGTGGGCCACTGTGCCGTCCCGACGCAGGATGAAATCGGTGGCGTGGATGATGCTGCGTCGCACTTCGTAAAACGCGCCGGTCTTTTCAGCGAAATCCATAAAGTCCAGCCCGTAGCCCACCGAAAAGGTGAGGCCCAGCATCTCAACCAGCGACTGAGTATCTTCCTGTGAATCTACCGACGCCGCCATCAAACGGGCGTTGCGACTCTCCAGTTCCCCCAGACGGCTCTGATAGTCGGCCAACTGCCGACGACAGTAGCTTCACCACTTGCCCCGATAGCCGAGGAAAACAGTGAAGTCTGCGCTCAGATCGTCTGGCAAAGTCATACTGCTGCCGTCGAGCAGCGAAATCGTCATTGTGGGGAAGCGGTCCCCCGCGTCGAGTTTGGGTGTCTCGGTCTGGGCCATTGTAGCTGCCTCGTGTTGGAATGGTTTGCCCTGTCCGCCAGTATAGCACATCCAGCGGCACCCAGAAACGTGAAATGTGAGATCGGTCGGTACTCTCACGTTTCACGCTTCACGTTTCCCAGGCCATCCGCGTTCTATCTCCTGCTCCGCCACTCGTCCCACATGGCCGGTTGGGGTGGGTAGTATTTGCCGGGGCGCACCCCTTCGGCCTGGATTCTCTCTTTGATATACGCCTCCACGCCTTCGTGATCCTCTACGATCTGCACGCACTCTGCGGCAAACCAGGAGGGCACCACCACCACCCCGTCGCCGTCACCCACCAGCACGTCGCCGGGACGCACCAGCGCGCCGCCGCACTGGATGTCCCCGTTTTCCTCGGCCGGGATGGCCCAGGGCGCGGAAGCGTAGGGTGTGCGGGCCCGGGCGTAGATGATCAGCCCGTAGTTCTCCTTTTCCATCACTTCCAAATCCCGGATGGCCCCGTCGGTCACAATTCCGTCGGCTCCGTTCATCTTTAGCTGCATAGCCTTCACATCGCCAAAGATGCAGGCCCGGCTGTTGCCCATAATATCCGCCGCCAGCACATCGCCGGGGCCGCAGCGAGCCATCGCCCGGTATTCGGGCGCGTCTTCGCCTTTGCCCATCCCCGCCATCAGGTCCGGGCGGGGCGGGAGGAAACGCAACGTGCGGGCCCGGGCGGCCAGCCGCTTGCCCGGCGTGTAAGGGAAGACGCCCTCCATAAAGGGCAGGGGTACATCCGCGTCCTGCCAGACGTGATTCCAGATGGTGGCGACGGGTAGCAGTTTGAAACGATCGAGAATGGACTGGGGGACTTCGACGGGGGCGAAAGAGCGAGTCATTGGGTTCTCCTGGTGGGATGATGGGATGAAGGGATGAGTGACAATTACGAAATACGCAAGTAACTATACAGGAGCACCGGATCAGTGAGCGCTGATTGAGTAGCCGAGTCTTCGAGGCGTATCGAAATCAAGCGAACGGGTCTACCCGCTTGGTTTCGATACGGCGGGAAACAGCACCCGCCTACTCAACCAGCGCTAGTCATATGTCGTTTGCTTACGAAACACCCACTACGCACTACGTTTCGCCGGTCGCACGCGGGGCATAAAGACATTCCCCCACGGGCTGGGCATTTCGCCCACGGGCGCGTGGATGAGGGTGGGCGCGCCCGCGGCAAGGCCCTGCTCGATGGCGGAACGCAGTTCGTCCGGGCTGTCGGCGCGCAAGCCCAGCGCGCCAAAGGCTTCGGCCAGCTTCACAAAGTTCGGGTTGCGCAGTTCGCTGGCGATGATCCGGTTGCCGTATTGCTGTTGTTGCATCCGGCGCACATTGCCATACGCGCCGTCATCGAAGACCACCGAAACCGTAGGGATATTATGCTGCACAGCCGTCGCCATCTCCTGCACGCCGAAGAGAAAGCCACCGTCGCCGCTGATGGAGAGAACGGGGCGCTTCGGTTGGGCTACCTTTGCCCCCAGCGCCGTGGAGAAGCCCCAGCCCAACGTGCCCTGATAGCCGGTGGAGAGGAAGGTGCGCGGCTGGTAGACGGGCAGGGCGAAGCGGCTGACGTAGCCGACTTGGGTCAGCTCCTCCACGAAGATGCCGTCGTCGGGCAGCGCGTCGCGGATGGCAGAGATGTAGGCCATCTGGGGTTGTAGCTGGGCCTGTTCCGCGGCCACTGTCGCTTTCAATGCGTCCATCTCCGCCCGGCGCGAGGGGCGGCGGCTGTTGTGTCTGCCCAGCGCGTTGACCAGCCCGGCCAACGCCTCCCGGCTGTCCGCCACCAGACTGACCGCGGGTGGGTGGATGCGGTTGTGCTCCTCCGGGTCGATGTCCACCCGGATCATCTGAAGCTCATCATCCATGCCCCAATAGAGCAGAGGATAGACCATCCGCGTGCCCACAGCCAGCACCACATCTGCCTCGGCCCAGAAGCGGTGGGCCACCGGCAAAGGATGGCTGAGATAGTGGCGGCTGCTGAGAACGCCCCGCCCGTTGTTGGTGGCAAAGACCGGCGCTTGCAGAACCTCGGCCAGGGCGCAGACCTCCTCCGACGCGTCCTGGCTGCCGCCGCCCACAAAGATGAGCGGGCGCTGGGCCTTGCCCAGAAGCTGGGCGGCCCGTTCCACCGCATCCGCGTCCAGCGCGGGGCGGCGCACGGCCAGGGGCAGGGGCGGCAGCGCCATCTCTGCTTTGGCCGACAGCACATCCAGGGGAATCTCCAGCCCCACCGGGCGGGGACGATCTGAGAGCATCTCGCTGAGCGCGATAGCGAGGAGGCGGGGCGCTTCCTGGGGGCGGGCGATGCGGGCGGCCCATTTGGTCAACGAGCGGATGATCGCCATCTGGTCGGGGATTTCGTGCAGCATCCCGTAGCCCCGGCCAATCTGGTCCGTGTGAATCTGGCCGGTGAGACAGAGCACTTTGGCGTTGCAGCCGTAGGCCGTGGAGAGAGCCGCGCTGGTGTTGAGGAATCCCGGCCCCGGAACGACATTGTAAACGCCGATGCGGTTGCCGGCCAGGGCATAGCCCAGGGCCATATAGGCCGCGCCCTGCTCGTGGCGG
>JACQGT010000312.1 GCA_016199425.1 Chloroflexota bacterium | reverse complement strand
TTTTCTCTTTGTCTACTACTTGTTCTGTTTCCATGCGAGAAAGTATCGCACAGAATTCCTTCTTTTAGAACATCTGTTTACACGAAATGAGAGCATATCGGATCTTAAAGGGAAGATTCACGCAAAGACGCCAATGAATACCGGGAGAGCACTATTGATAGCGAATGCGCGGGTCGAGATAGGCATAGGTGAGATCCACCAGCAGATTGACGGTCATGAAGATCAGCGAGATAAAGAGCACCACGCCCTGGACAATACCATAATCGCGCTGTTGGATCGCCTGCAGCAGCAGGGTGCCTATCCCTGGCCAGTTGAAGACCGATTCTGTGATGATCGAACCACCCAATAAGCTGCCCAGCAAGACGCCGAATATCGTCACCACCGAGAGCATAGCGTTCTTGAGCGCATGGCGAAAGATTACCAGCCGGTCGATCAAGCCCTTGGCGCGCGCCGTGCGAATGTAGTCAGCGTTCATTACATCCAACATGCCCGAGCGGATAAAACGGGTCAACGGCGCGGCCAGGCCAATGCCCAGGGTGATGGAGGGCATGGCCAGATACTTCAGCCCCATCAGCGGGTCGACCAGCGGTGAGATGTAGCCCGATGGCGGCAGCCAGCGCAGGGATACCGCCAACGTCAACAAGAGCATCAACCCCAGCCAGAAACTGGGCAGAGCGATCCCCACCAGGGAAAAGAAGGTGGCAAAATGGGACAGCGCCGAACGAGGGCGCACACCGGAGACAATGCCCAGGGGGATGCTAATGACCAGGCCAATGATGATGGCGGCCAGGGTGAGCCAGATGGTGGCCGGGAAACGCCGCTGGATCAGCGAGATGGCCGTCTGGTGCGAGCGCCACGACGTGCCAAAGTCACCGCGCGAGATTTCCCCCAGCCAGGCCAAATACTGCACATAGATCGGCTTGTCCAGCCCCATCTCCTGGCGCAGTTGATCATAGGCTTCCTGTCCCGCCTCCAAGCCCAATTGCGCCGCCACCGGATCACCCGGCACCAGGCGGAGCACGGTGAAGACCACCATAGAAAACAAGAAGAGCACAAAGGCCATCTGAATCAAGCGGCGCAGAATGTATTGTTGCATGCCTTGAACATCCTTTGTCGTCATGAGGGGATGACAGGATTCGGCTAATGCACCTGAATAGCGATCCACGAAGCCACACAAAGTTGCACAAAGAAGAAGCCAAAACTTGGTGTTCCTTCGTGAACTTCGTGGATCGTTTTTTCTTGAGATGGCCTTTGCGAATTGTCATCCCCATCCCGTCATCCCCTCACAGCTACCCTACCCACTTCCAATCGTAGAAGTTCGGGTACCCCTTGGGCAGGAGCGTAAAGCCTTCCACTTTCTTGTTGGCCGCCCACTTGATCTCCATGGTCTTGAGCTTGACCAGGGCTGTGTCATCCAGGATGGCGATGTCCATGATCTCTTCGTAAATCTTCTTGCGTTCCTCCCGGTCAGCCGTAGCCTTGCCCCTGTCAAAGAGATCCTCGACCTGCTGATTGAAGTAACGCATAGGGTTGTTTCCCTGCTCTTTGCGCAAGACGCTGCTAAAGAGCCCGTCAGGGTCGATCTCGCGCGTGTACCAGGCCAGCGTCATCTCAAAGTTGCGCCCAACCCAGGCATCTTCGACGTAGAAGGCCCACTCGAGTGGTTCAATTTCCACGTTCAACCCAATCTCGGCCAGGTTACTCTGGATGATCTCGGCCACCGGCACGCCAAATTCCTGACCGGTAAAGGTGCGGAAGGTGATCTTGGTCGCCGTGTCAAAGCCGGACTCGGCCAGCAACCGGCGCGCCTCGTCCAGATCCCGCGTGGGGCAATTGAGTTCGCTGTAGGCCCAGTGGGTGGAGGGGATGAGGTTACACTGGGTCTCGCCAGAGCCAAAGAAGACATTCTGCAGAATGGCTTCCTTGTCGATGGCGCGGGCAATCGCCTGGCGCAGCAGCTTGTTGTCCTGAAAGGGCGGACGTTCGTTGCTAAAGATCAAGCACAGATAGGAGGCGGAGACCTCCTGCCCCAAGAGCTGCAGGTTGGGATCGCTCGAAATTTGCTCAAAAAACTCAGGCGGGATGCTGGTGACAATGTCCACCTGGCCGCTCTGCAGGTTGGCGACGCGCGTCTGCACTTCGGTAATCGGAATGGTCACAATCTCATCCGGCCACTGCGCCAGTTGCTCCTGATTCCAGTAATCCTTGAACTTGCGATAGACCACGCGCTCACCGGGCACCCACTCGACAAATTCATAGGGGCCGCAGCCGATGGGCTTTGTATCCACCTGATCAATCGTCTCTTTGTCCACAATCGACGCTGCCATCACCGCCAGGTTGGGGAAGAAGGTCACGTCCTGTTGCTTCAGGTGGATCACAAACTCGTAGGGAGCTGTCGCTTCAAAGGTGTCTACTGCCAGCATATAGCCGGCAAAACGTCCTTTGGAACCGATCTCAAAATTGCGTGTAAAGGTGTAGGCGATATCTTCCGCCATCACCTCCCGTCCACTGTGGAACTTGACGCCCTGGCGCAACTGGAAGGTGTAGGTCAGCCCATCATCGGCGACCTCCCAAGACTCGGCCAGGCTGGGTACGGGGTTCATCATCGTGTTGTCATATTCGACCAGGCGGTTGTAGACCAGCGCCGCCGCCGGCCAATCGACACCGGCCTGCTGAATGCCAGGGTCTAGTTTGAGGATATCGGTATCATAGCCGATGGTCAATGTGCTCGGACCAGCCGCGGCGGGCGCGGCCCCCGCCCCGGCTGGGGCTGCGCTGGGGGCGACCGGCTGGCAACCGGCCAGGCTCAGCAGGGTCAGCGCACTCATGCCGCCAGCCGTGGCTTTGAGTAGCTGGCGGCGGGTGAGACCCATACCGCTCCGTGGGTTGGGGAAATGGCTTGCGTTCGTCATTGTTTGCTCCTTTACAGTAAATGGGTTGGTGCGTTGGTGAAGCGTATACAGCCTGTGAAAACTTCAGAGAACTGGAAATATTCTATCAGAATTAAAGCGGATCGAAGGGATAGAGCTTCCGTCCCAAGTGGTGATACTTGAGCGTCCCGCTATCGGCGCTGTGGACGCTGGGTTCGGAGACCACGTAGATAGCGCCCGCCCACGCTTCAAAGGCCGCGCGGAAGTGCGCCGCCGACTTGACGCCGATGTAGCGCATCTGGCGTGGATCAAGCCCCAACGTGCGAGCAAAGGCGGTGTCAAAGGGCTGGTCGCGCCCGTTGGTCAAGATCACATTGATGCCGCCCTGGCGGATATGGGCAGACGGGCCCATATCGCACTCCAGCCCGGCGTACATGGGGCCGTCGTAGTGAAAATGGCCATCGGAACAGGCCATCACCTCAACCGTCATGCGTACTGGCTGCCCCTGCAAAGGCGATGATTTGGCCCCCACGTCGAGGGTCAAGGTTGCGCCCACACCGGCTCGCTGGCATTGCTCGACCGCCTCTGGATCAACCATATAGAGTACGCAAGCATCCTCCAGCCCCGCCGTGATAAAGGTGCGCAAGAGGCCGGTGCTGTCGCCGGGCGAGCCACCGCCGGGGTTGTCGTTGCGGTCGGCAAAGATCACCGGATAGCGCCCTTGCTTTTGTGCGACGGCCAGCGCATTCGCTGTGTTGGGCATGGCCAGTTGCCAGTCGGCGCGGCGCTCCCAGATCCAGGCGGCCAGTTCATCGGCACAGCGTTGCGCCAGCGCCGGGTCGTTGTCGGTGACAATGTAAACCGAAGAACCCATGTCAGGCACATCAGAGAGGGGAAAGCCCGTGGCAATCGAGCCGCAGATCACACCCGGCTGGGTCTCAATGGCGTGCAATTCGCCAATTGCCTCGCGCATAGGCGGGTGGGCAGTCACCTGATTCATGCCCCAGATCATCGGCAACCGATGGAGGGCCATGGCCGGACGCAGTCCCTGGGTGAGGATGCGCGCCATCACATCGGCGCACTCACGACCGCGTTCCGCCATGTCTATCTCCGGGTAGCTCTCGCGGCCGATCAGCACGTCGGCCATGGCCACCATACGCGGGGAGATGCTGGAGTGAATGTCCAACTGAGCGATGATGGGAATGGTGGGACCGACCAAGGCGCGCACCGCGGCCAGGATGTGACCCTCGCCGTCGTCAACCCCCTCGGCCACCATAGCACCGTGCAGTTCCAACAACACGCCGTCAATGGCACCCGCGCCACGGATGCCGTCCAGCAATTCGTTGACCAGGCGGTCAAAGACCGGGCGCGGGGCAGGGCCGCTGGGGTGGGCCTTGGCAAAGATAGTGGGGATCAATTCAAAACTGTGGGCCTCTGCCCCCTCAATAAAGCCCCCGGTGGGCGTGTTGCTGCCCCGAAATTTCTCTAATACAGCCGCCCCTCGTACCTTACCAAAGCGTTCGGAAAAGCTTTCCCAGGTGGTAGGTACGGGGGTGAACGTACTCGTCTCGTGGCTAATACAGCCGGTGACAATGCGCATATCCACCCCTTTCGCTGTTTACTCCTGCCAGTTGAAGATGACGCCAAGCATGGACTTTTCCCGGGCATAGGCCATTTCGTAGGCTTTTGCCATATCGCTGTAATGAAAACGGTGGGTGATCAGCCGTTTCGGTTCGAGTCGCCCGTCTGCCATGAGCGAGAGGATGTGGTCGGCGGTGCGATCGGCTGCGTACCGGTCGAACGTGAAGCGGGGATCGCCGCTGTCGTTGGGATAAAGATAGCCGGCGGGACCGGAGACGGCGATCAGGGAGATGCCTTTGATGTAAAAGTATTGCATGGAGAGGGGGTTGAAATCGAGATCCGCCTCGCCGCGCCCCAACAGGCTGACAATCGAGACGCGGCCATTGGGGCGCACAATCTCCACGGCGGTGCGGTAGGCGGGCCAGGGATTGGCTGTCAGCACCACCAGGTCAATGCCCGCGCCGTCGCTAAAATCGACCAACTTTGCCTGGAGATGCGGGTCATTGTAGAGCAGAGTGGCGTGTGCGCCCATGCGCCGGGCCAGGTCCAGGCGAAAGGGGTCATTGCCAATCGCCGCCACCCGTGCCCCAAAGAGCGGGCCAATCGCCGCCGCGCCCAGCCCCAAAGTGCCCAGCCCCACCACTGCTACCGTTTCGCCCGGCTTGAAGTGGGCCTTGTGATAACAGTGGGCGCTGAGGGCGTAGAGATGGGCGTAGACCGCGTCTTCGTCGCTGACATTGGGCGGCGCTTTGACCATGCTGGCATTTTGGGTGGTGATGTAGGCGGATTGGTGGGGCATGCGCGTAACAATGCGATCGCCCACCTGCACACGGGTCACCGCGCTGCCCACGCCGCGCACAATGCCCAGGTTGCTGTCGCCCACCCAGCGTGGATAGTCGGGCGCACCCGGCACCCGTTCGGCTCCCTCGTAGTTGCCCCGGTCAGTGCCGATCTTCAGCGCCGAAATGCGCGTCTCCACCCAAATCTCGTCCGGCTGTAAGTTGCTGGTGTCGAGCGGCTGATCTTCAATGCGCAAGTCACGCGGACCGTGCAAAATGGCGATTTTCATAGTGATCCCTTTCCTGTTACGAAGGCTTTGTCCTATTGTACTACAGGCGCAACTAGAGAACAACGGGCTTTGGGGCTGTGGCGAATCGCCGGCTTGGGCGCTCGACGGCTACGCCGCAAGTGCGCTGTCGTGTGCCCTGGAGCGCGCTGTGTCGATAGCATTATCCTCGCATCAAGGATGGCATGTACCAGGGCAATAAAGGCTGCTTCAGACAGATACCCAAACTGGCCCGGCGCGGCCATAAGGGATTAAAGACCAACCCTATCCAGTTCTTGGCTGCAAGTGTCGAGAACGCGCATCAACGCAAAGTCACCACCCCAGGGCACAATCTGGGCACCCATGGCCTGGTAGCGCTTTAGCTGTTCAAGGGAGCCGACAGCGATGCCCCACACCTTATTGTGCTTTGCGCAGGCCGCCGCCACCGTCTCGACGGCTTTTTCAAAGGTGAGGGACGCGCTCGCCGCGGCCCCAATGCGCAGTTGCAGATCGGCCGGGCCGACGAAAAGCCCATCGATGCCCTCAATCGAGGCGATAGCTTCGGCATTCGCCACTGCTTCCAGCGTCTCGATCTGGGGCAGGATAAAGGTTTCGCGGTTGGCGTCGCCTGCAAAGTCCATGCCTTCGCCCCAGGCCGCAATCCCGAAATCGGCATCCAGGCCGGCACCATCCATGCCTCGGTTGCCAATCGGGGGGAACTTGGCCGCCTGCACCAGGTCATGCGCCATCTCCGGCGTGGAAATGAGAGGCACGAGAAAGCCGCTGGCGCCATCTTCCAAATAGCGATAGAGCTTTGTTCGCTCCAATGTGGGCGGGCGCACCATACAATCAATATCCGCGGCATGACACAGGGCCAGGATTGCTTGCACCTCGCACTCGCTCATAGAACGATGTTCCAAATCAAGCCAGATACCGTCAAATTTGAAGTGTGCGGCATAGCGCACGTAAAAGGGTAGAAAATGGCCCATAGAACAGACACGAGCAAAACGCCCGCTGCGAAACTTCTCTAACATTTTACTCTTGCGCATGATCATGACTCCTGCTGGATGTAGATATTTCGTTGTGCTACAGGGATATTTGGGGGACTTTGTAGTTTATACGACTTCGTGTACTATACTACAGTAGGATAGTATTCCTGTCATTTTTGATTTCTTCTGCACACAACTATTGAAATTGGGTTCTCAATGCTCTCTAAACCAAAATTCGAAAACCGGAAATTAAAGCGGCCACAGTTCCTCTATCAGGTCGTACAGGATGAGGTGAAGGCCTATATTATTGAGCAGGGACTGATGCCAGGGGATGCGCTGCCGCCGGAGACGGAATTGGCGGAACAGCTAGGCGTGAGTCGCAATTCGGTGCGTGAGGCGATCAAATCTCTCGAATCGTTGGGCATTGTCGAGGCCAGAACCGGTGCTGGCTTGTTTGTCCGTAATTTTTCCTTTGATCCCTTACTCGAAAACCTGGCCTATGGCATGATGTTTGATCTCAAGGACCTGGCTGACATCCTTGAAGTGCGTTTTCACATTGAACACAGTATGATCGACCAGGCGGTCTCTGCCGTCACTGAGGAGCAACTGCAACAGCTAGATGCTATCCTGGAGCGGATGCGGGCACTTTTGGCGCAGGGCAAGGAGTATACGGAGGAGGATCGGTTTTTTCATCGTACGTTGTGGGCCAATGTAAAGAATCGTAGTGTCGGCAAAATTGTCGACGTCTTTTGGATGGTCTTTTCCCAGGCGCGCAAACGGACACCGGTTCCATCGAATCCTGATCCTATGCAAATCTACCAATGGCATGCGGATATTGTTGAATCGTTGGCCCATCGCGATGTTGAGGCTGCACGGGTGGCGATTGTGCGCCATTACGGCAATATCCAAAGGCTTCTGGACGAAATGCGCCTGCATCGCAACGGCCAGGCTGTAACAACAGAGAATTAGGTTTTCCACAGAGCGGGCTGCCGGTCATTGTACGAACCTGGCAGCCTGCTGGAATGCAGTTTCCACGCCCTGTTCTTCTTCTTTGCAGTTTTACGCTTCTCGTATTCCATGGTTTCCTCTGAGAGCGCCCGCATCTCGCCCGCCGCCAAAGATGGCGGCGCTCCCAATGCGTACTTCTCTTCACTTTTCAGGGCATTGACAACCCCTCTGGGCCTGATTTATACTGAAGGTGTAGGACAATCCAATGGCCTTACAACTCTCCCATAGCCCATCCCAGACAAATCCGATGGCAAACTATTTGGCAAGGCAACCGATCCCTGGTTTGTCAATCGATATGGCATCTCCAGAAGCGCCAGGATGGCGCCCCACCGTGGCCTACCTCTACTATCCCGATGACTATAAGCCCAAATCATGAAAACGATCCTATTTCTCGATAATTGGTTGATTGAAAAGCAGATTTGCCTGGAGCGGGTCTGGCACAAGCCCCGTTTTGTCAAGGAGGTCTTTGGCGACTTCCATCCCAATGTGCTGGGCTATGGCGGTTATGCCAGTATGTTTTGGGATGAACGGGTGGGCAAGTATGTGATGTATGCCGCGGTCTATCCGCCAGAGGCCGACCCCGGCACCTTTGTTCTGCGCCTGGAGTCGGACGATCCCTACCAGTGGGCAGACCCCCTCTACGACGTGGCAATCTCACCGGCCTGGAAGGGCTTTAAGAATGTGGTGGTGGATGAGAAGGGCCAGCGTTTCTGGCCGATTTACATCAATTCTCTGGCAGGCACACCCTTCGCCGAGCGCGGCTATCTCATGTCCACCTACCATCCCAACCGGCAGATTCGCCAGAGTATTGCCGGTTTTTCACAGGACGGTCTGCACTTTGATCTGGGGCAAAGCCGCGCCTGGCAGCCGACCCGTGCCGATACCTGGTGCGGCTGGGTCTGGAATGAGCAGGGGGAATTCTACCAGATTCACACCCGGCCTGTCCACGTTGATCGACGCATCTCCCTCGTTACCAGTCGCGACCTGGAGAGTTTTGCGCCGGCAGTGACTGTATTGCAGCCGGATGCCTTGGACCCGCCAGGGAGTGAATTCTACTCCATGCCCGCCGACACCTATGAAGACCTTTTTATCGGTCAACTCCATCTCTTTAGCACCGATCTCTTTGAAGAAAAGCGCCGGGTCAAGATGGCCGGACGTATGCAGACCCACCTGACCTACAGCTACAACGGTCTCAATTGGTATCGCACCCTGCGCGAACCCTTTATCCCGACGCGTGAGTATGGGGTGTTGGGCGGCGGTCAGGTCTACGGTATGGAGATGCTGCGCACACGGGATGACAGGCTGCTCTTCCTGGTGCATAGCTCGTGGGGAGAACATGCCTCCTATCCCGACATGCAGAAAGCCGGTTTTGACACCCGCGGCGCCTTTGCTCCCCTCTTCTATGAGCTGCGGCTCGACGGATTCTGTTCCATGAAAACATGGGGCAAAGACGGACTGTTGCGCACCAAGACGATCATCCCCCAATCTGGAGAACTGAGCCTTAACGTGCGCACGACCAGACATACGGCTGTGCGCGTGCAGATATTGGATGGGGATACAGGTGAGCCGTTGCCCGGCTATACCTTCGACGAGGCCATTCCGATCAGTGGCGATCATCTTTTTGCCAGGCCAATGTGGCAGGAACATCCAGACCTGAGCGAGTTGGTGGGCAAGCCCGTGCGCCTGGAAGTGCAGATGCGCGAGGCTGAACTATTTGCCATCCGCATTCCCTGTCAGCTCTATATCGGCACGGAAGCGATGGATGACTTGTAATGGCTAGCACAAATTTCATTTCACAAAAACCGAAAGGCAATCTCTATGCGTAAGATCCGTTTTGCCCAGGCGAGTGTGTCGATGATCCACGCCAACAGTTACCGTGACACACTGATGCTCTTGCCCGACGAGGTTGAGTTGGTCGGCTTTTATGACCCTGACCCGGAGAGTGTACGCAAGAACCTCAAAACGGATGTCCAACATATTCCCTTCTATTCCAGCTTGGTGGAACTGTTGGAACAGGCCAAACCCGATGTGGTGATGGTTTCGACCTATCTCAAGGATATGCCCAAGTGGATGTTGCAGGTGGCCGAGGCGGGGGTCAACGTGTGGGCGGATAAACCTTTCGCTATCCACTCCAGCCAATTGCTGCCAGTAGCCGAGGCGGTCAAACACAACAAACTGCAGTTTTCCTGTAATTATTCGTGGCGCTTTCATCCCATCAGCCAATTGATCAAAGAGAGTTATGATGCTGGTCTACTGGGCAAGCCCTATTCAATTGAGTTTCGTTTTCTAACCTCCAGCGTGGCGCGGCGCAACCCCAACACCTGGTATATGAAACGCGCCGAAGCCGGCGGCGGAATCCTCAACTGGCTGGGCTGTCACTGGTTCGACCTGATGCGCTATATCACCAGTTCGGAAGTGAGCAAGGTCAGCGCGATTGAAGCGAATGTGGGCGGTCAGCCGATCGACGTGGAAGATGCGGCCGCGGTTTCGCTGCAATTTGCCAACGGCATGATTGGCACTCTACACGCCGGCTATTTTACTTCTGGTGATGGCGAAATCTCCTTTGGTCTGCGCGGTTCAGAAGGCTGGGCCAAGTGGGAGGAGGCGGAGAAAGCGGTCACAATCAAGAGCACGCACCCCGACTGGGCCAGCGCACCCCAACGAAAATTCCACATGCCGACCGCCGAAGTTGGAGGCTATGGCGCTGAAGGACGTGCCTTGATCCGCCAATTCGCCGCCGCCATTCGCGGGGACGGCAGCAGCGGTTACACAGTGGAAGACGCCATCCGCTCACTCCAGATCATCGAGGCCGCCCACGAATCGGCGCGCACGGGGCAAACGGTGGCGCTCTGAAAGCGCGAGATAGGAGCGAAGGATAGACTATGCAACCCATCACGGCTGCCTTGCTGGGCATTGAACACCCCCATTCCCTGGCCCATCTGCGCACCCTGCAAAGCCTGCCAGAGGTGGGCGAAATCCTGCTCTGGGATGAAAACAAACAGGCACTGGCCGCGGCCGTGGACAAGCAGGGCACCAAAGTCAGCGCCACCTTCACCGTTCTCGACCAACTGCTGGCGCGCCCCGACCTCTTTTTCGTGATCGGTGCCCTGCGCAACGATTTGGGACCCGATATCTTTATCCGCGCCCTGGAAGCAGGCAAACACCTGATGGCTGAAAAGCCGATTGGCCGTACTGCCGCCGACACGGCCCGAGTCATCGCTGTAGCCGAGTACACAGGCACCCACCTGGGGGTCTGTTATCAAAACCGTACACTCCCATCGGTGCAACTAATTCGCCAGTTGATCGGCGACGGGCTGATTGGTCCGCTGATCTCGGTGGAGATGCGCATGATCACCACCCGGGTGGTGGCGCGCAATCCTCGCAGTTGGCTATTCAACAATACCCATGCCGGCGGCGGGATTCTCTCGTGGCTGGGCTGTCACTATATCGATATGATCCGCTATGTGACGGGCGATGAAATAATCGCAGTAAGCGCGGATGTGGCTACGCGTAGTGGTGAGGCAATTGACGTGGAGGATGTGGCGATACTTTCCCTACGTTTCCGATCCGGCGCAGTCGGATCGCTTCATGCGGGTTACATGATGGCACTGAGCGGCGATGGCTATCACAACAAGGCGGGGTATGACACCTATGGCGGCTTCAACGGCCAGCTCGGGCGCATCACCTGGACATCGTCCAGTTCGCCAACCAAGATTATCGCCGAGAGTATTCATCCCGCCTGGGCTAGCGCTCCCCAACGCGTCTTCGATCTGCCTTTGGCTGAATCTCCGGCCTATGGTGGCGTTTCCGGCGAACACTTTATGCGTGGCTTTATCCAGGCAGCACAAGGTCAGGGTGAGGCATGGACTTCCGGCAGCGACGCCCTGCAAGTGGCACGCATCGTTGATGCAGCCTACGAATCAAGCCGCATAGGCCAGCGAATTGAGATTGTCACGCCGTGAATTTCTGACAGGGATGCCAAAATTCGAATATGGTACGCAGCGGGATGGGGTCGTCTCACCCAATGTACATGACTATACACCGACTGGAGACACGACATATTGGTTGGCGGTTGCAAACGCCAATGGCCGCCGGGAGCGCGAGTTGATCATCCTTGTGCAACGAGAAGGCGAGCCATAGCATCACACAATTCCAGACTCCACCATCCACCACTGCGGGTATTGGCAAGTGGGTACAGCCCAGTGGTGCATCCAACCTGCCAGCCCAAGACGGGATGATCCTACACATAGTGGCAGGTGCGACAGTCGGGCAAGGTATCGGAAAGAATGGCATAGGTACCAAAGGGTAGGCAGAGGTGGTTGAAGATATGTAGTTTGGTGGACATCTGCCCCCTCTCTCTCGGTTGCCTGCCCCTCTGTTATCTCCCCCCTGCCCCCTATCCCCTGCCCTTCCCAATCTCCCCATCGGTCGGCTCCTGTGCTTCCAGCATAAGGGGCTGGATGTAGGTCGGTTCCACCTCGGCCCGCTCAAAGGAGTAGCCCAGCTTGGCCACGCTCCTCGCCACGGGCAAGCTGGCCAGAAACCTGCGCCAGGCCTCATCCACAAAACCCTTCTCGCTGCGGTGCAGTGCCGCAATCGCCAGGTCCCGGTCTTTGGGGTTCTTCAGTTGGGAGACAAAGATGTTGTTGCATGAGGAGAGAATCCCCGGCGGGATGAGGGAGGGGGATTGGGTGATGAGATGCAGCCAGATGCCGTACTTGCGGGAATCCCGCCACATATTGGCAAACTGCTCGGCGGTAGACTGGCCGCTCTCATCCTCGGAGGATGTACTGTCCAGCCCGGCCAGAATCTTGTTGGCCTCCTCGAAGACAATCTGCATGTGGGCAGGACGGGTGGCCCCCCGCTGCATACGCAGGATGACGGCGTCGGTGTAGAGATGCCAGGCCGCCCAGCCCAGGAGAAAGGCTTTGGAGAAGTCGTCGAGGAATGCGCCCCCTTCCAGCACAGCCACACCCCAGCCTTCGACAGACTCAGAAGTACGCTCTTCGGCTGACACAGTACCCCATCCTTCGGCAAGCTCAGAACGCCGTCCTTCAGCAAGCCCAGACGAGCGTCCTGCCTCCGGGTACAGCCCAGGGCCACCCGGCACAATCTCGTTGAGGTCGATGGCCTCGGCCCCCGCCGCATACTGGACCGCGGCCGCGCCCTGGACCAACGGATGCAGACGAAAGAGGATGCCCTCCAGGACCCCACGCAGCATAGAATCTCTCGGCGGAACCGTGCGCAGTTTCTCCTCGATTTCCCGATAGAGCGTAGCGAGGCCCACCGTCTTCGAGCGATATACAGCTATCAGTTGTCGGCTTTCAGCGTTTAGAACAGACAGTGGCGTGCCTGCCCCCACAGGCTCCCCATCCGCGTCTGATAGCTGAGCGCTGAAATCTGAAAGCTCTTCGTCTCTGACGTATCCCCACTGGGGGTCACTGCGACACTCCGGGTCGTCCACCAGCACCCCCGCATCCAGATAGACCCGACGCAATGCGTCCCGCAGTTCATGCACCTGCCTGCGCTGGCCCAGCTTGGCGATGGAGCCGAAGATGTCGCAGAAGGCCCGCCACTGGACTTCAGGCAGGATGTTGCGCCCGATTTGCAGGGGATTCCAGCGCAAAGGACGCACCCCGCCGGGAGAAAGCTGGCGGATCTCCACCCGCCCCTGCAAGCCGGGGGCATTCATCAGCTTGCGCCAACCTGCGCCGAAGTCCAGGACAATCGTCTTCAGCTTCCAGTGCAGGGTCGTCTCGTAGACCAGCCGCTCGGCGGCCACGCTCTTGCCATAGCCCGTGTCCCCGCAGAAGGCGGTGTGGAAGTAGCGCTCGCGGCTCAGTTTGAGGGGCACAGCCGTCAGGTCGCCGGTCTCCGGGCTGACCAGATGGCCCAGCACCACTTCCCCCTTCTGCTCCGAGTAGAAGGCCAGGGGCGGCAGCTTCTCCTGCACGGTGACGGTCGTCCCCTCCTCGAAGAGATTGGGGGCCGTATACGCCGCCAGCATCCCCGGTGTAAGCAGAGTTCCCCACCTGGACCAGAGCAGGGGCACGGCAAAGGGGTTGGCCTCCGGGGTCAGGGAGGGGCGGAAGGCCAGGGCGTGGGTACGCAGGCTCTCGTCACCGGGCACGGTGAGAACCGGGGTGGGCATGGCCGGGCCGTGAAAAGCCTGGGGGATGAGGGCCTGGGCCGCGCGTTCGCCCCGGTCGCCCACCAGAAGCAGGGCGCTGGTGAGAAAGCCCCCTTCCATGGATGCCTGGTTGAGCAGGGATTCCAGAGAGCGGGCAATCTCGGTCAGACGGATGGCTACGTCGTCCTCGGTCTGCCAGCTTCTTGCGATGCTGACGCCGGGAACCATCCCCGCCGAGAAGCCGCCCACAAAGCCCCGACCTGCGCCCAGGGCGATGGCCTGGCCCGCGGCGCTGCCGTCGGAATGGGCGCGTCCCCAGTTACGGCTGCGCGAGAGGGCCCGGCCTTCGCTCCACGATTCGGAGACCGATTCGCTCCAACTCTCCGTGTCGCTGACGCCGCGTGTGACCGCCTGGCTGCGGCTCGTCGCTTCAAACCAGCCCCGGTTTGTGCCCACAGAGTCGGCGCTGCCCCGGCTGTCGGCCCACCCCACCGAATCGGCTGTGCCCCAGGATTCGGAGTTGGTGGTGGAATTGAATCCCCCTTGGCTGTGGGCGGTGGAGGAGGAGACGCCGCTGCTCACGGCCCGGCCTGTGGCGTTGGCGACGCTGGCACTCCGCCCCGCCGAACCACCCACACTGTTGCTCTGGGCCTGGGATGTGCCCGTACTGGCTGTCGTGCCTGCGCCGCCGCCGACGCTTTGGGATGTGCCGCTGCTCGACCCCGTGCTGCTGCTTGTGCCCGCGCTGCCGCCCACGCTCTGGGATGTACCCGCGCTCTGCCCAGCGCTGACCCCTGTGCTCTGACTGCCCCCCACGCTGCTGCCTGCGGCCTGACTGACACTGGCGCTCTGTCCCCAACTCTCGGAGGCCCCCACACTCTGCCCCGTACTCTGGGAAACCCCCACGCTCTCGCTGCCCCCGACGCTGACACCGCTGCTCTGGGAACTGCCGCTGCTCTGGGCCAGGGAAGCGCTTGTGCCCAGAGAATGGCCCGCGCTCTGGGAGACGCCGAAGCTCTCGCCGCCGCTCACCCCGGCATTTGTGCCCTGGCTGATGCCCACGCTCTGGCTGCCGCCCACATTGACCCCACTGCTTGTGCCCCAGGTGGCTCCCTGGCTGACACTCTCGCTGTGGCCTGTAGAAATACCGCTGCTCATGCCGGTCGAAGAAGATGTGCCTCCCCCCACCGACTGGTTCAGCCCCTGGCTGGCCCCCACGCCAGCGTTGACGCTGCTCCCTACGTTGGCCCCCAGGCTGGCGACGCCGGGGATGCCCAATGTACCCCCGCCGCCTACGTTGGCCGATGCGCCCAGAGACTGGGATGTGCCTTCGCTGCTCCCCGCCGACCAGTTGCTGCTCTGCCCGCTCTCGGACGAGACGCCCTGGCTGTGGCTGACGCTGGCCCCCTGGACGGTGGAGAGAGAGCCGCCCTGGTTTGCGCCGACGCTCTCGCCCCAGGAA
>JACQGT010000020.1 GCA_016199425.1 Chloroflexota bacterium | reverse complement strand
TACCCCATCACCCCCGCCTCGCCTATGGGTGAGCTGGCCGACGCCTGGAGTGCAGTGGGCGAGGACAACATTTGGGGCAGCAAACCCCTGGTGGTGCAGATGCAGTCGGAGGGCGGCGCGGCCGGCGCGGTGCATGGCGCATTGCAGACCGGCTCCCTCACCACCACCTTCACATCCAGCCAGGGACTGCTGTTGATGATCCCCAATATGTACAAAATCGCCGGGGAGCTGACCAGCACCGTCTTTCACATCGCGGCCCGCTCCCTGGCTAGCCAGGGACTCTCCATTTTTGGCGACCACAGCGATGTGATGGCGGCCCGGGGCACAGGCTGGGGGATGCTCTTCGCCAACTCTGTGCAGGAGTGCCAGGATTTTGCCCTCATCGCCCAGGCCGCTGCGCTGAAAAGCCGGGTACCCTTCCTGCACATCTTCGATGGCTTCCGCACCAGCCACGAGATCAACAAAATCGAACAACTGGACGACGACGACATCCGCGCCCTCATCGACGACGACGCGGTGCGCGCCCACCGCTCCCGCGCCCTCTCGCCGGACCGCCCCTTCATCCGGGGCACGGCCCAGAACCCGGACGTCTACTTCCAGGCCCGGGAGACGGTCAACCCCTTCTACACGGCCACGCCCGGCATTGTGGAAGAGGTGATGGAGCAGTTCGCCGCCCGCACAGGCCGGCGCTACGGCCTCTTCGACTACAGCGGCGCGCCCGACGCCGAGCGGGTGATTGTGCTGATGGGTTCCGGCGCAGAGACCGTCGAGGAGACGATCAACTGGCTGGTGGCCCAGGGGGAAAAGGTGGGGCTGGTCAAAGTGCGCCTCTTCCGCCCCTTCTCTGTGGAGCATTTCTTCGCCGCGCTGCCCGCAACAGTGCGCTCGGTTGCTGTACTGGACCGCACAAAAGAGCCGGGCAGCGCCGGCGAACCCCTCTACCAGGACGTACTCACTGCCATCGCCGAGACAGATACGCAATACGCAATACGCAATACGCCCCCGCCCCGGGTCTTCGGCGGACGCTACGGACTCTCCTCCAAAGAGTTCACCCCGGCGATGGTCAAAGCTGTTTTTGACGAGGCGGCCAAAGCCAGGCCCAAGAACCATTTCACCATCGGCATTTTCGACGACGTTTCCCACACCAGCCTGGACTTCGACCCGGAGTTCGACATCGAACCGGACAATGTGGTGCGGGCCGTCTTCTGGGGTCTCGGCTCCGACGGCACCGTCAGCGCCAACAAAAACTCCATCAAAATCATCGGCGAGGAGACCGACAACTTCGCCCAGGGCTATTTCGTCTACGATTCCAAGAAGTCCGGGGCGCGCACCGTCTCCCACCTGCGCTTCGGGCCGAAACCCATCCAAAGCGCCTATCTCATCCGCCAGGCCAACTTTGTGGCCGTCCATCAGTTCGGCTTTCTGCGCCGCTACGACGTGCTGGGGCTGGCCGAAGAGGGCGCAACTGTCCTGCTCAATGCGCCCTACCCGCCGCAAGAGGTCTGGGAACAACTGCCCCGGATGGTGCAGGAGCAGATCATCCGCAAGAAGCTGAAGCTCTACAACATCGACGCCTACGCCCTGGCAGCAGAGCTGAATCTGGGCGTGCGCATCAATACAATTATGCAGGCGGGCTTCTTCGCCATCAGCGGCGTGCTGCCCCAGGACGAGGCCATTGCCCGCATCAAAGAGGCCATCCGCAAGAGCTACGGCAAGCGGGGCGAGACGATTGTCAAGCGCAACTTTGCCGCCGTGGACGCGGCCGTGGCCCATCTGCATCGCATCCCCGTGCCCGCTCAGGCCGAAAGCCGGCTGGAGATGCTGCCGCCTGTCCCCGGCACAGCACCCACTTTTGTCCAAAATGTGACCGCCCAGATGATTGCGGGCAACGGCGATCTACTGCCCGTCTCCGCGCTGCCCAACGACGGCGCCTGGCCCAGCGCCACCACCCGTTGGGAAAAGCGCAACATCGCCCTGGAAGCGCCGGTCTGGGACCCGGATGTCTGCATCCAATGCGGCAAGTGTGTGCTGGTCTGCCCCCACGCGGTCATCCGCGCCAAAGTGGCAGCGCCCGAAGCCTTTGCCCACGCGCCGGAGGGCTTCCTGACCTCTCCGGCCCGCTGGCGGGAGATGGACGGGCTGCAATACACCCTGCAGGTGGCGATAGAGGACTGCACCGGCTGCTCTCTCTGCGTGGAGGTCTGCCCGGCCAAGAATAAATCCGCGGTGGGGCGCAAGGCGGTCAATATGGAAGTCCAGCCGCCCCTGCTGGAAAAGGGGCAACGGGATTGGGAGTTCTTCCTGGGCCTGCCGGAGTTTGACCGCACCGGTCAGGTCTGCACAAACGGTCACGGCAAAGTGACCGTCGATGCACTGGTTTCGACCGGCTCAACCGACGGGGCCCACCCGTCCATCCATTTCACAAACGTCAAGAACATCCAACTTCTCCAACCGCTCTTTGAATTTTCCGGAGCGTGCGCTGGCTGTGGCGAGACCCCCTATCTGAAGCTGATCAGCCAGCTCTACGGCGACCGCACGATTATCGCCAACGCTACGGGCTGCTCCAGCATCTACGGCGGCAACCTGCCCACCACCCCCTGGGCCACGAACGCGGACGGTCGCGGCCCGGCCTGGAGCAACAGTCTCTTTGAGGACAACGCCGAGTTTGGCCTGGGCATGCGGCTGACACTGGAGAAGCAGCAGGCCTACGCCATCGAACTGTTGGAACGGCTGCGGGCCTATATCGGCGACGACCTGGCCGGCGACCTCATCGCCGGGGCGGGGCAGAGCGACGAGGAAGGCATTCAGGCCCAGCGGCTGCGGGTGGAGGAGCTGAAGGGGACACTGCACGGGTTGCTCTCTCTGACGCCGTCGCCGGCGGTTGCGGCGGCTGAGTGGAAGCGCATCGAATTCACGGCCAAAGACCTGCTCTCCCTGGCCGATGTGCTGGTACACAAAATCGTCTGGATTGTGGGGGGCGACGGCTGGGCCTACGACATCGGCTACGGCGGTCTGGATCACGTGCTGGCCAGCGGGCGTAATGTCAATATTCTGGTGATGGACACGGAAGTCTACTCCAACACCGGCGGCCAGTCTTCCAAAGCCACGCCCCTGGGC
>JACQGT010000324.1 GCA_016199425.1 Chloroflexota bacterium | reverse complement strand
TGTGTGCCGGGCGCAGCAAGCAGCGCCCCTACAGGGAAAATCTTTACCTGAAAAACTATATGATCGATCATCGCTCAAGGTCAAAAGAAGCCACGGACTACACGGATACCACGGATTGGCAAGGCGGAAAAATCCGTGAAATCCGTGACCATTCTCCCGAGTCGCCCTATGCGCCGTCTTGATGTCATCATCGCCGCCGCCATATTGCTGATCCTGCTGGTCGTCCTGGCTGTTGTCTACGCTCGCGACCTGCTTTTCCCCCCGACAGCTCCCACATCCAGCGTGGAATTTCCCAACCAGGGAATTACCCCAGTAACCCCGCTGCCATTTGCAACCATTCCGGCATCTGATACTCAGGCCATTGCTGTAACCCCCACTCCGTCCCCCCAACCCATCTCCCAGCGCCTGACGACGCCCACTCCTGAACCGGGTGGGCGGGTTCTAGTCCTTTCACCTGGGAGTGGGGACGTCGGTTGGTGGAGCAGTACACAGCATCGGCGAGCGAACATAGGCGATTCTTTCCTTTATGCTGGCTTCTTTGAACAGCAGGTATTTATTGCGGCAGCCCGTTGGGACATCTCGCGTGCGCCTCGCGGCGCGCCCCTGCGTGAAGCCATTCTCACTCTCACTGGACTACGCAACGATCGCCTTCGTACACAGATGGGCGCTTCCTGGACAGTACAGTTATTGGCCTCGGAGAAAATACCGGAGTTTTCGCGCAGCGACTTCCAGACCATCTTCAATGCTACGCCAGATATCACTCTCTTTCCTGTTTTGGAAGCCGTTCAACTGGTCAGCGGCCAACCCAATCAATGGACATTGGACGAGCCAGCCAGAAAATGGTTGGAACAGCAGATCGTCGACGAGACCGGGTACGTCGTGCTGCGCATCGTCGGCCCTGTAGGCGGGGAAGAGACGCTCTTTGCCTGGGATAGCGGCGCCGGCCCGGGCACGGCGGGGAACGGCCCCCAGTTGCTGCTGAATCTAGGCCCAGCCCCAGCCACGCCGCCCCCGACGCCCACCCGCCAGGTGGTGATCGCCACCCTGACCGCAACACCAGAAAACGTGCTCACAGTTGCTGCGCAGGCGAAGATAGCCACAGTGATAGCGAAAGCCATAGGAACGTACACGCCCACCCCTGACAATATCGTGACGCCGACCCCCTTTCCAGCCAACCTGGAAACGGTGCAGGCCATCGCCTTTGCGCAGGGTCTGCCGCCTGTGATCCTGCATACACCCGTCCCAGAAAATCAAGCGACCGGCGAGGCGCTGGCGCGTTATGCCACGGCGGTTGCCTTGACTACCGGCACCTTCACCCCTGTACCGGCAGACTATGTGACCCCCCAGTTGATCTTGCCATCGCCCCCCTCTCCCCCCGCGGCCAACGTGGCCACCGCCGCCGCCCGGCTGTGGACGGCCACGGCTGAGGCAGCCCGGAGCGGCCCGACCGCTACCCCCTTGCCCTACAATGCGGTGCTGGCCCAATATGTATATGCGACCTCGACGCCGGAAAACATCGAAACGATTATCGCCCAGGCCTTCAATGCCACGGCCATCGCTGTCACCACCGGCACGACCACGCCCCTGCCCTGGAACGTGGTCGTCATCCAACCGCCGCCGACCATCACGCCCATACCGACGCAGTTGGTGACATTTCTCGATCAACTGACGGCTACAGCGACCCCTCTTCCCACGCCGACCCCGCCCAGCGTTCTGCCTGCGGACTTCATCGGCAAGATTCTCTTCTGGAGCAATCGTGAGGGCGGTACCCGTCTCTATTCTCTGGATCCAAGCACAGAACGTATCGCCCGCGTCGCTGACCGCTGGCCCTATGACCTGGCGAAAGAGTCTGAATCCCTCTCCCCCTTTGGCAGCTATCAGGTGATCGTGCATGAAGATGAGCGGCGAGTGCCCCAGGTCTATGTATACGATGGGCAATACAATGTGGACCGCAATCTAAGCCAGACCACCAGTTGGGCCTACGACCCGGTCTGGTCGCCCCGGGGCGATTGGATCGCCTTCGTCTCCCAGGAGCCGGGCAACGATGAAATCTACATCATCGATCCAGAAGGAAAAAACAGACAGCGTCTGACCAACAACGGCTGGGAGTGGGACAAACACCCCACCTGGTCGCCGGATGGAAGCCAGATTGTCTTTTATTCCAACCGGGAGGTGGGTCGTCGCCAGCTCTGGGTGATGAATGCGGACGGCAGCAACCAGCGTCGTCTGCTTGACTCACCCTACGAAGACTGGGATCCGGTCTGGGTGAAGTGACTGCCCTGAAAATAGCCGCGTAGGTCGGACTGGTAGTCCGACCGGCATTTTCATCCCCCGTAGCGCACGACGGCGCATGAGGAACTGCCCTGCAAATGGTTTGTTCTGTAGTGGTCAGGAAGATGCTGGAAAGAAAATGGGACGCTGATTTACGCGGATAGACGCTGATCCAGAGACAAAAATCTGCGTTTTTCAGCGTTCATCTGCGTCCAGCTATTCTGCCATCATCTTGACCAGTACAGCAAATGGTTTATTCGGATGTACCCATCGCCCGAACTCTGGTATACTCCTATCAATGACAACAAGTCTATGTTCAGACTCTTCTTGTTACTGCATTCAGGATACTATCCATGGAATTGAAAGAATATATCGTTCCCCTATTGCGCTGGTGGTGGTTGGTAGTCGCCTCTATGGGTGTGGCTTTGGTGTCGTCGATCATCGCCACCTCGTATCAGGTGCCTGTCTATCGCTCTCAGACCACAATCATCGTGGGTCGCTCTATGATCGACAATCCCAACCCAAGCGGCAACGATCTGTGGCTGACGCAACAGTTGGCGACCACCTATTCGGACATGCTGAAACGACAGCCCGTTCAGGAGGCCACCAAGACCGCACTTGGCCTGAACTGGCTGCCAGAGTATACGACCCAGATTGTGCCCAATACGCAGTTGCTGGAAGTAGCGGTCATCGATACAGACCCGCGGCGGACCCAAGCTGTGGCCAGCGAATTGGTCAACCAACTCATCCGCCTGAGCCCCACCGGACTCAAGGAAGAGGAACAGCAGCGTCAGGATTTTATCAATCGCCAGTTGGATGAGTTGGAAATTGCGATTGAAGAGACCAAAGCTGACATCACGGCCAAACAGGAGCAATTGAACACCCTGTTCAGCGCCCGCCAGATTGCAGACACCCAAACCCAGATCGCCAGTCTACAAAGCAAACAGAGTTCGTTGCAGACCAACTACGCATCTCTGCTTTCCAACAGCCAAAAGGGTGCCCTGAATACGATTCAGGTCATCGAGCCTGCATCGCTGCCTGCCATTCCCGTAGACCCCAATCGGCTGTACACAATCCTGACCGCAGCCGCCATCGGCCTGCTTCTGGCCGCCGGCGCGGCCTACGCCCTTGACTATCTGGATGACACGCTCAAGAACCCGGATGATACGCAGAAGATTCTGGGTTTAACGACGATGGGGGCAGTCCCCCAATA
>JACQGT010000308.1 GCA_016199425.1 Chloroflexota bacterium | reverse complement strand
GACACAAAGGCACAAAGAAAACATCCTCTTTCCTTCGTGACTTTGTGGTTGCAGTCTTACCCCACGTCCAGAAAGCAGCCCTGCACAAAATCGCTGATGTCGGTGAGGATGGGCGCGGTGGGGTCAGAGAAGCCGTCGAAGAGAAAATCCGTGTGGCCTTTGTCGGGGTAGACGATCAGTTCGTTGGGGACGCCAGCCGCGTCCAGCTTCTGCTGGAATTCTTCACTGATGGAGAGGGGTACGGTCTCGTCCAGCGCGCCGTGGATCAGCCGGGTCTGGGGCATTCCGGGAAAGACGTAGCTACTGGGCGACGCTGCCGCAAAGTTCGCCTCGCCCCCCATCACTGCGGTCATCACCGGGGCTGTACCCCCTTTGCTGCGCTCAAAAACCATCTGGGCAGGGATGTCGTAGACGCCGGCCAGCCCGAGCAGCCCGCACAGTTCCTGATTGGTGTGGCCCTCGTGGTTCAGCCAGACCTCATCGGTTGCCACCAGCCCGGCCAGGTGGCCCCCCGCCGAATGGCCGGCGATGACCACCCGGCTGGGGTCGCCACCGTACTGGGCGATATTCTCCAGAGTCCAGGCCGTGGCCGCGGCCATCTCCTGGGCCATCTGGCTGTACCCCGCGTCGGGGTGCAGGGTATAGTCCGGGATGACGACGACGATGCCCCGCTCCACAAATTTCTGGCCCACCGGCGCAAAAAGCTTGCGGTCGTATTTGTCCCAGCCGCCGCCGTGGATGAAAATCAGCACCGGGTGTCCCTCCCCCTCCGCCGGGCTATAGACATCCAGTCCCATCCCAAACGCCGGGCTGTACTGAATATCCCGGGCCAGATGGGGATATTCCGCGTAGAACTGCCTCCCCGCCCGATCCGCCCGGTAGAGAGTCCAGTAAAACGCGATTTCGTCCCGGTTGACGAAAGCCCAGACAGCCGCCAGCACAAGCAATAACGCCCCAATCGACACCACAACCCTACGATTCATTCACTGCTCCGCCACAAAAAGAACACGGATACGCACGGATTGAAAGGACTTGCACGGATTCCCTCACCCTATCATCCCTTCATCCTTTCATCCCCAATTCCCCCAACCCCGCCCGCAAAAAGTAACGCCGCCACGCCCGCATCTCCGAGAGCAATACGGATAGCTCCGCCTGCTTCTCCTGCAAGACCCCGTCTCCGGCTGTCAGCCCATCGCTCGGCGCGATGCGGGCCACGTCCCCACTCTCCCACTCTATCACCCAGAGGATGCGTTTGGCTTCCAGCCAGAAGAGGGCGTGGCGCACAATCGCTTCGCTGACGCCGATGCGGGCGGCCAATCGGTCGATGGGCAGGCGGCCGTCCTGGGTCAGCGCGTGCTTGCCCATCCCGGCCACGGCTTTCACCACCCCGTCCAGAGAATCGTCCCCTGTCTCCCGCCCCACCAGCCAGAGTTCCGACGGGGCCAGCGTCTCGACCAGCCAGCGCAACACTTCCGCCGAAGGGGGCGCGCTCCACACCACCAGCGGCCGGCCTTTGGGATAGCGACGGGCTTCCAGCCGCGAATGGAAGGCGACTTCGCCCAGCCGCGTCCCTTCGACCAGCCAGAAGGCCCCGTCGGGCTGGGGAAGGCTGGCCCGCTCCACCGACTGGCGGCGCAGGTCGTGGATGGGCAGACGGGCGGGCAGAGACGGCGCGGCAACGGTCAGCGTCTCGGCCTCCGTCGCCCGGATCTCTTTGTACATCAGTTGCAGGTTGCGCTCGCCTTTGTACTCGTTGATGTTGAGGGTGTAGGCGATGTCCAGGGGGCCTTCGGGCAGTTGGGCATCCGCGCCGTTGAACCAAACGAGGGGCTGTTTATTCTCCTGGGCGTCCTGCAGCACCAGCCGGCGGTGGGTACCGTCCCGGCCCATACGCCGGTCGTCGGCTACCGTCAGTCCCCGGCTCATAAAGACGGGCGTGGGGTTGCCGTTGCCAAAGGGAGCCAGCCGCTGCACCTGCTCCACCAGATGCAGGCTGAGATCGGTCAGACGCAGTTCGGCGTCGATGACCATCCCCTCCGGCCCCCCGTCGATGCGCTGGCTGTCGATCTGTCTACTCAGCTCGCGGCGGAAGTGGTCGATTTTGTCGGCTTCCAGGGAAAGACCGGCCGCGCCCGGATGACCGCCGTAGGTAAGCAGCAGGTCGGCGCAGGCCGCGATAGACGCGCCGATGTCCACGCCAGGGGTGCTGCGCGCGCTGCCTCTGACCGCTTCGCCCGGTGGGTTGAGCAGCAGCACCGCAGGTTTGCCGAACTCCTCCACCAGACGCGAGGCGACGATACCCACAATCCCCGCGTGCCAGTTGGGGTGGGCCAGTACAATCCCGTTGAAGTCCAGGAGGTGGGGCTGTTTTTCCAGAATGTCGAAGGCCATGCCGCTGATCTGGCTGGTGAGCAGACGGCGCTGGTTGTTGAGCCGCTCCATTTGCGCGGCCAACTGCCCGGCGCGGATAGCGTCTCTTGTCGTGAGCAGTTCCACGGCGACGGTGGCGTCGTCCAGGCGGCCCAGCGCGTTCATACGCGGGCCGAGCTGAAAACCGATGGACTCGGCGTCCAGCGTCTCCGGGTTGAGCCGGGTCGTGTGGATCAGCACCTTTAGGCCGATGCGTTCGGTGCGGCGCAGCCGTTCCAGCCCCAGTTGGAGCAGGTAGCGGGCGTCGTGGACCTGTTCGGCCACGTCGGCCACAATGCCCAGAGCCACCAGATCGAGGAATTGCGTCGCTTCCCCGGCCCGGTCGGCCAGTTCGTAGAGGCGTTGCACCAGTTTGTAGGCCACACCCACGCCGGGCAATGTGCGCAGGGGATCGCCCACGGCCAGAAACTTCGGGTTGACCAGCGCGTCGGCCCGGCGCACACTCTCCCGGCCCGCTTCCGCGGCAGAGAGCGCGCAAACCGGTTCTTGGCCCAGCGCGTAGTTGGCAAATTCAGCGGTCAGGTCGTGGTGGTCGGTGACGACGACGGTGACACCCACATTCTTCGCCAGTCCCACCCCCGGCCCGTCGGAGATGCCCGTATCGCAGGTGAGAATCAGATCGGGCTTGCGGGCCGGATCGTCCAAAAATTCCCGCAGTCTGAAGGGTCGGATGCCGTGGCTTTCGCTGAAGCGGTTGGGCACGTGAAAAGTGACTCGCTCCGGCGCAGAGAGTTCGTGCAGCGCGGCCACCAGCAGGGATGTGCTGGTCTGGCCGTCCACGTCGAAGTCGCCCCAGACGAGGATGCGCTTCTCCTGGCGGATGGCGTCAGCGAGCAGATGGGCGGCCCGCTCCAGCCCGACGAGCGCGGCGGGCGGTGACGGCGTGTAGGCGGCGGGGTCGAGAAAGGGCAGCGCGGCAGCCGGGGTGTCGATGCCCCGCTGGGCCAGGAGTTGGGCCACGAGGGGGTGTCCGCCTACGGCCGCGGCCAGCGCGGGGGATGGGGGGACGGGTGGGGTGAGCAGCCAGGGGCGGGGCATTAGAAAGCCAGCGCCTCCACATCCTCCAGCGTAAACTCCAGCCCGCTCTCCAAATCCACCACAAAGAAGTCAGCGTCGTCCACCTGGGCCAGATCGCCTGCCTCCACGCCCCGGTCGCAGCGGGAACGGTAGACGCAGTAGGCGCAGAGGTGCTGCCGGTTCTGCTCGGTGTCCGGCGCTTTGGGGAAATCTGCCTGGCTACTCCCGGACAGGATTTCAGCCAGCAACCCCTGCAGCCGGGTGCGGTTGGCCGCGTGCAAATCCGCGCTGTAGCGGAAGATCACCGGCTCGTCCGGCGCGGCGGTGAACCAGTAGCGCATCTCCACCTGCGCCGGCGATAGGGGACCCCAGGGCAAGCTATCGCTGGCTTCCACCAGCACGAAAGGATAAACGACCGTCTGTAGCTGCTGGGCCAGGCGCTCCCGCCGGGTGGGATGGCTGGTGGTCTTCCAGTCGATGATCACCGCCCGCGCCTGATCCCCTTCCCGCTCCGCTGCGATGAGATCGTAACGGGCGGCCAGCCGGTAGCGGCCATTTTCGTTGCCAAAGGGGACGCTCAACACCCGTTCGCTCTCTACGAATTGGGTGGGCAGGTCCGCGGGCCGGTGACGGCCATAGGCGGCGAACCACTCGTCCAGAGGGAAGTCCAGAGTGGCGGCCAGCGGTGCGGGAGCGAAACCCGCTTCAGCCCGGCGCACAAGCTGATGAAAGCGATTCCCCAACCGCATCTGCTCTTCGTAGGCGTCAAAGGGTTTGGTTTCCAGCGCGGGCCAGGGCAACTGCTCCACATAGGCCAGCCAGAAGCGGCGGGGGCAGTTGGCATAGGCTTGCAGGCTGGACTGGCTGAAGGCGAAGGTGGGGGGGAGTGAGAGCGACACTATGAATCCTCTTCTTCGCCAGCAACGGAGAGAAAGTTTACGATAGCCGTCGCGAACGTTTCAAAATCCTCCAAATTCGCTTTTAACATTCCGTAAACCTGGGCATCGTCGATTCGCACATATTCGTGAACCACAATATTGCGAAAGCCAGCCATCTTTTGTAGCGCAGGTTGCAGGGAAGCAGGAATGATTCCCTTTCGTATCAAGATTTCGAATACCTCACGGTTGGAATTCGGGTATTCGTACCCGCTTTGGGCGATGATGCGCCTGCCGATATCCAAACAGACCTCAACACTGACTTGCAGGCTGCGTTCCACAGCGCGTTTGAGCCGGGTGTTATCCCTATACATCTGAAGGGAAGTAACATCCTTCTGTTCCTGCTTCAAATATGCGATCTCATTGTGCAGAAATCGTACCTGTTCGTTCAGAACGGAGTCTACGTCCGCCAAAGCCTCTCTCCTTCAGTTCTTTTCGCAACGCGTCATTGAAAAACCGATACATCGGTTCCAAATCATTGTAGATTTTGCCCGCACGCACTTCAAACTCTATACGCTGAAGACGATTGCCCTCATACAGCAAGCGCCCTTTGCGCAGAACTTCAAAACTGAGAAGCGGAGAGGCATCGTTAAGCGTAATCACATCCACTTCGCAATCGGCGAACTGTTCGGCAGCAGCGATCAGGTCCAGCCGCCGGCTCAGCAGAGGACCACCCCAGCCGGTCGTTTGCGGCAGCGCGTCTTCGTCCAAGAGAACGGCAATGTCCACATCCGAGCCGGGATGAACGCGGCCCGTTGCCCGGGAGCCGAATAAATAGGCAGCAATGACATCTGGTTGCTGGCGCAGAAAAGCCACCAGCCCCTCTTCGTCGAATGGACTCCGTTGCTCGCTGTTCTGTGTGCGAACCATCTCAGTCTCCCCATACTCAGTAGAGCGCAATGCTCTGGGCGTGGTCCGTGACCGGCGGGGAGCATCTGTTGCGGTCTATTGGCACTGCTTACACTTTCCACAATCTGATGGCATTGTAGCACAAAGGATCGCCACGTTCAACGGCCAGAAGTCGCCATCTCCCGGTAGACGGCCAGCGTCTCGGCTGCGGTGCGTTGCCAGGAGAAAGTCGCGGCCTGGGCCAGGCTTTTTTCGGCCATCGACTGACGCAATTCGTCGTCTGCCAACACCCGTTGAATGGCCGCGGCAATGGCATTTGTATCAGTAGGATCGACGAGGAGCGCGGCGTCCCCGGCCACTTCGGGCAGGCTGGAGCGGTTGCCGCAGATGACCGGCGCGGCGCAGGCCATTGCTTCCAATACGGGCAGGCCAAAGCCTTCGTAGAGGCTGGGGAAAACGAAAAGCGTGGCCGCGCTGTGGAGCGCGGGCAGGTCCCCGTCGTCTACCGGGCCGAGGAAGCGCACCGCGTCGCCCAGAGGCGCGGCCAGGGCGCGGGATTCGGGGTAGCGGTCGTCCCAGGTGCCGGCGATGAGGAGGGGCGTGTTGAGTATTGCGTATTGCGTAGATAGGCGTATGCCTCGATCAGACGGGGCAGGTTCTTGTGGGGTTTGTTGATGCCCAGGTAGAAGATGTAACGGTCGGGCAGGCTATATTTGGCCTGAACCCGAACAATTTCATCGGCGGGCTGGGGACGGAAGCGGGGGTCCGCGGCCAAAGGGATGGGCGTCACCCGCTCGGCGGGGATGGGAGAGTGGGCCAGCAGATCGTCCCTGGCCGAGGCGGAGATGGTGATGACCCGATCGGCGGCGGCCAGGGCCAGGCGGGTGGCGACTCGGAAAAAGAGGCGCGCGCGCAGGGAGACCGTCTGGGGGTGGAGCAGCGCGATGAGATCGTAGACGGTCAGCAGCGTGGGCACGCCGGGGCGGTAGGGCATCAGGTAGTAGGTGCTGTGGAAAATTGGGGACTGGCGATTGGGGATCGGGGATTGGGCAAGTTGGTGCAGGAGGCGGGGGATGGCCCACTGCTGGCGGAGAGTGAAGGAGGAAACCGGTGCGGGGACGATTTCCACTTGGGGGCTGGCGAGGGCCGAGGGATTCCAGGCCGTGGGGTCGGAGGGGTTGCAAAGGATGACCAGCCGTTCGTCGTCGGCCAGTTGGGGCGGCAGGGCCTGGGCCAGGTTGCACACATAGCGCCCGATGCCGGGGAAGTGGGCGGTGGCTGTGCGGGCGTCCAGGATGTAGCACCTGTTGACATCGGATTGACCGCATCCCATCTCGACATTGACATTGTACGTTTGACGTAATAGCATGAGCACGTACCCACGGACGTTGAAATCGTTGATTACCACTGAGGCAACCCTATGACACGGCCAACCAATCGTATGCGTCCCGTTCATCCGGGGGAGATTTTGCGGGAGGACTTCCTTGCGCCTCTGGGCATGAGTGTAAACGCATTGGCCCAATCGCTTAGCGTGCCGGCTACACGCATCCACGAAATTGTCAAGGAGCGGCGCTTTGTTGCAGCCGACACGGCCCAGCGTCTCGCCCGTTATTTTGGCGGCGACGCAGCTTCCTGGCTTGCGCTTCAGGCGATGTACGATCTGAAGACCCTTGCGACCCGGGAGGAAATCATCCAAACCGTTACGCCCAGAACGCCAGAACCCATTCTGTAGGCGCGCCTGACACCTGCGCTGCCTTAGCGCATTACCCAACGAAATAGCGGAAATAGCAGCCCCACACATTCCGCCAGAGCTTCGCCGTACCACTTCCGATAATAAAGCCGCAAACTCTCGCCGTACTGCCGGTTGGCGACCCGCCGCGCCGGCTGGCTCTGCCCGCCCAGATGGACCACCTGCACCCGGGGATTGTAGACCACCCGCCAGCCCGCCAGCCGCATCCGCCGACACCAGTCCACATCCTCGAAGTAGAGAAAGAAGTTTTCATCCAGCCCGCCGATCTGCTCGATCACCTCTCGCCGCACACAGAGGCACGCGCCGGAGACCCAATCGACGGTCAACGGTTCTGTTACAGCCCAGTCGTGGAGCGGCGACAGCCTGAACAGACGGCCAATGCCCCGGCGCAAGAGGTAGAGCAGGGACGGGTCACCGCCGAAGGTGAAAGCCTGGGCCGCGCCCTCTGCCGTGCGCAGCCCAGCCGAAACCGCGCCCACCTCCGGGTTTGCTTTCAGATAATCCACCAGCGCTTGTAGCTGTTCGATGCCCACCAGCACATCGCTGTTGAGCAGAATGACAGCTTCACCGGTGGCTACCTCCAGTCCCTGGTTGTTGCCAGCCGCGTAGCCCCGGTTTTCTATCAGGCGCACGACAGTCACGGCGGGAAAGTACGCTGCCACCGCTTCTGTGCTGCCGTCGGTGGAGGCGTTATCCACCACAATCACCTGCCAGCCCAGCGCCTGGGCAGCGGACGCAAAACGGGCCAAAGAATCCAGCGTCAGGTCACGGGTATTGTAGTTGAGGAGCACAACCGAGACAGGCGAGGTCATTGGACTACCTGCCGATAGAAGTCAACCGTGCGGGCGGCCAGGACGCGCTGGCTGTATTCCTGTTCGGCCCTCTCCAGGCCACGCCGAGTCAGATCGGCGGTCAACAGCGGATCGGAAAGCAGCCGTCGCAGCCGTTCGGCCAGGGCAGACGCCTCCCCTTCCGGGAAGATCAGCCCGGCATCGCCGATCACCTCTGGGATGGCCCCCGAATCCGCGCCGATGACCGGCACTCCCACGGCCATTGCTTCCAGCAATACCCGGCCCAACTGCTCCTTCCAGACGGGCGTCGTGCGGCTGGGCAGAACCAGCGCGTCCAGTTTTGCCATCTGGCGGGCGATCTGGCTGGGCGACACGGGCGGCAGAAATTCGACCGTCCCGGTCAGGTCAGCCTCGTCCATCCGGTGACGCAAATGGCTTTCGTATGGCCCAGCGCCGATAATGCGCAGGCGCAACGGGCGGGGCAGTTTCTCTCTAGCGCCGGTTGAGCCTGTCGAAACCAGCCTGACCGCGTCGATCAGTGTGTCAATCCCTTTCTCCGCCACCAGCCGCCCCACATAGCCAACGACAAAAGGGCCGCTACGTTTCGGTTGTCGGGGTGTGAACAATTCTGTGTCCACACCGATAGCCGGAATGAGAGGTGTCGAGCGGCTGTATCCCCGACGACGCAGGAGATCAACGGCTTCCCGGTTGGCGCAGAAGATCCCATCCGCCGCGGAAAGCGTGCGCGCCAGGACCCAACGCACGGGCCGGCTGAGAGGGCGGTCGAGATTCTGCCAGGTGTGCAGCAGCAGGCGGGCCTGGGGTGCCCAAAGGCGACGGCAGAGCGCGATCTGTAACGCGGCCAGGCTGTCCGGCTCCTCCTCGGCGTGGACAATTTGCGGGCGAAAGCCGGCCATCCCAAAAGCGAGGCTGCGGTAGAAAGCCCGGTGGGGGTCGGCGGGGGAGCCGAACATCGGCAGCACGCGACGCTCCAGCCCCACTTCGTCCGCAGCGCGCTGCTCCACCCGCACCAGCTCATCCTGCCAGAGGTTTGGGTAGATGGCGCGGATCGTCACGCCGGGCTGCTGGGCCATCCACTGGACTTTGCGGTGCATGGACGGGTCCCGGTAGCGGGCGATGAAGAGGATGCGCATCAGACGAGCAGCCTCCGGGCCAGACAGGGCAGGACGCTCCACAGACGGCGCAGGGGGCCGTATCCGGCGGCGCGGGCGTCATCCAGCAGCGCGTCCAGCATATGCAGCCGGGTATAAACAGTGCGGCGGGCGGCCCGGCAGTCAGCTTCGGATGCGCCACGCAGGGGGGCAGATTGTTGAAAGCCCGACGCGCTGACAATCTCCAGCAGCCGGTCCACCCGGTGGGCGTAGGTGTGTTCCCCCAGCACCCGGCGCTGGCCCGCGGCGGCGATGGCCTCCCGCTCTTCCGGGTGAGACAGGTGATAGTCCACTTTGGCGAGCAGATCCGCGTCGCCGTCGAACACAACAATCTCTTGTCCAACGCTGAATAATTCGTCCAGCCCGTTGGCGACCGCATCGGTGAGGACGAGCGCGCCCGCGGCCGCGCCCTCAAAAATGCGCATTGTCACGTCGCCGGCAATGCTGGTGTTGAAAACAATCCGGCTACGGCTGTAGACTTCCCCCACCTCGGCAGGGGGATAGTGGCGGTAGAAATCGTTGGTGTGGTAGCGCTGGGCCAGCAACCCCAGCCGCCGGGCCCGGGCTGTCTTGCGATGGGCTGCGGCCAGGTTGCCCACAAAACCCACGTCGTAGATGCGCTCCACCTGGTGATTCTTGTGTACGTCGGGTGCGGCGGCCAGGGGCAGCCAGTAGACCTGGCGGTGGCCGACGGCCTGGGCGTATTCCTCCACAAAGTCCTTCTGGGCGACAAAAACCGCATCAAAAAAACGGGCCGCGGCTTTGCGCCAGCCGCCGATGTGGACGTCGATGAGATAGCAGGCCGTGGGAATGGGCAAACGTTCGATGCCCTGGGGGAAATAGCGATCTGCCGGGTCGATCCAGAGGAATAGATCGGGCGGGTCCGGCAGCCGTTCGACGATGCGGTCGATGGGTGCTGTACCGTCATAGCCGGGCCGCTCCGCGCGACCCAGACCGGCGAACGTCACCCGATGGCTCCGTTCAAGCAGCGCCCGTTCCCAGTGATACCCCGCGGCGGTGAGGAACCAGCTATAGCCAAGTGCAACGTGCATTTTGCATCTCACTTCCCCCAGCGAGTATAATCCAAGAGAAATAGAAACCTGTACGCGGCGCTACCTGTGCGGTGGCCGCTCTTCACACAAAAGGATAGACCCGATGGCAACAAAGCAGACGAAGAACCGCCGGCCGGCCGGTATGAGCAAAGCCCAGCCGCGCAGCTATAGTGAACTCTACGGCACCCGGGATGCCCGTTCAACGGCTCCTGTGGCCACACCCGCCCATCGCAAGACCCAAACCGAGGAACCCGCTCCCCTGCGCGGCTCCGATACAGTGAACTGGAAAAACGACTACAGCCAGGTTTTCGGCGATCTGCGCCAGCTTCTGGTGATCTCTGCGCTTCTCTTTGGGCTGATGATTGCGCTGGGGTTTGCCATTTAATAAAAATGAAGGGTGAGGGGTGAAGGCAACCGACACTCTCACGTCTCACGCATCACATCTCGTCTGGTCACCTGTTCAGCGTCTACATCCCTTGTGTCTGTCACCCCTCTTTGCCCTAGCAGAAGTTCAACGCTGGCGTGCAGAAGCCAACACAGAAAGAAGTTACGGGTGTAGAAAAAGAGTATAGCTGTGGTAATCAGCAGCATCCCGGCGATGAACCGCTGAGAGATGTGCCGATATTGGACAAAAATCCCCGGCAAGGCCAGGGCAGAGGCCAGCCAGATGGCCCAGTACGCGGGCACTATGGACGGTGTGGGCAGGGCCAGTATCATTTCCCAAATGGCCCCGCGCAAAAAGACCCAATGAAACTCTTGGGCACCCGCCCACACAACGCGTTCGAGCAGCGGGCGGGCCGTTGGCGGAGGCGTGTCAATCGTCGCGTTTTCCCGGTGCAGGGTTGCCCGCACCAGGGCCAGCAGCAACCAGATGGCGAAGATCAATCCCACGCCCAGCTCCAGCCCGGCCACCCAGTCGATGTCGCTCAGACCGAGCAGCCGGGGCGAGAGTCCGCCCGCCAGCAGCCCCAGGTAAGGCGTCAACACCCAACGCCCCACCCGTAAGCGCCAGACGCTCTCCTCCGACAAGAAGCGCATCGCCATCAGCGTCAGCCCGCTCAACCCAAAACTGAGCAGCAGCCAGAAGCCGGGGCGCAGAGGGGATAGTTGGCCGGTCAACCAGTCGAAAGAAAGGCCAGGTAGTGTCATGGGGCGCATTGTAGCAGAGAAGACGATTCCCGGAAAACCGCTGTGAGTCTACGACGCATCCTTTTTATTCTCCTGATCCTCGTTGTTCTGGTCGTGCTGCGCCCCAGCGCGGTCAAATCCGAAGTACAGCGCATCTACACCCAGCGGGACACGATTTGGCGTCTGCTTTCGTTGGTGGTCATCGTCTATCTGCTGTACGGTCTCTATACGATTTGGAGCGGCGGCTATGAGTGGTAGCGAATTGCTCGAAATCGCCGTAGACGTAGACGGAGAGGCCGCCGAAGCGGTCAGCGAACTCTTCAACCGCTACAACGGCGGCGGCTGGGAGGAGGACAGCGCTAGCGGCGAGGCATCTGGGGGCGGTGCTGTCATCGAAGTCACGGGCTTTGATGACCTGAACCAGCCTATCGACGGCGAGTACCGGCTGGTCGTGAAGACTTATCTGAAGCCTGGCCGCCGGGGCGCGGAGATTCGTCGTCTGATCGAAGAAGGGTTGTGGCGGCTCAGCCTGCTCTACTCCATCCCCGAACCGACCATCCGCATTGTGTGGGAGGAGGACTGGGCTCACGCCTGGAAACGTTTTTACAAACCCATGCGCATTGGGCGGCGGGTGATTCTGGCCCCGGCCTGGGAAGAAGTGGAAAACCAGCCAGGGGATATTGTCGTCGCCTTGGAGCCGGGCATGGCCTTTGGCACGGGGATGCACCCCACCACCCGTCTCTGTGTGGCCGCGCTGGAAGAACTGGTGCAGCCGGGCATGGCCGTGCTGGATATAGGCACAGGCAGCGGCGTACTCTCGATTGTGGCGGCCAAGCTGGGCGCAACGCCCGTCTACGCCACGGACATCGACACCCTGGCCGTGGAATCCACCCACGACAACGCCCGGCGCAATGGGCTGGCCGAAGGGCCGGATTCGCTGGTGGTGGCGCAGGGGAGCGTGCCAGTGGGAATGGCCGGGCGCTTTCCCTTGCTGGTCGCCAACATCCTGGCCGAGATTCTGGCCGGGCTGTTCGACGGTATCTACGGCAACCCGCCCCTGGCCGAGCCGGTCGCCCCTGGCGGGCGGATGATCCTCTCCGGGATTATCGAAGAAAAGGTGGGCATTGTCCTCGAAGCCGCGGCCCGCCACGGCTTCGTCGAGGAATCCCGCAAGCAGGAGGGGGATTGGGTGGCGCTGGTGGTGAAACGTATTTGACCGCGAATGAGGGGATGACGCGAATAGTTGGCTGTCACTCTTACAGAGTGACCTACAGACTCCCCATTCCGCACTCCGCACTCCGCATTCCCCATTC
>JACQGT010000309.1 GCA_016199425.1 Chloroflexota bacterium | reverse complement strand
TTTGGGTAGTTCACGCCTATGTGAACGACGTGATAGCATGATTTCCGACGGCAGCATCATTGTTCCCAGCGTGATGGCAAACACAATATCGCGGCCGGGCCAGCGAAAGCGGGCAAAGGAATAGGAAACCAGCGTAGCCGAAGCGAGGACGCCGAGGGTCGTGAGCAAGACCACAATCGTCGAATTCAAATACCAGCGGGCAAAAGGTACAGTGGCGAAGACCTCTGCGTAGTTGCTGATCCGCAGGCTTTCCGGGATCCAGAGAGGGGGGAAGATGAATAACTCCGACGGCTTTTTGAATGACGTGCTCACAGTCCAGAACCAGGGGAACATAAAGAGTACCCCGAGTAGAGACATAAAAAAATAGAGTGCGGCGCTTTCAAGACGGCGACGAAGGCGCGCATCTCGCATACGACTGGGCTTGATGGCAACGGGATGGCTTTGGGTGTCAGCGACCACGGCTATTCTTCCCCCCCTTCGTAAAAGACCCAGCGCTGGGCAAAGCTAAATTGCAAGGCTGTGAAGATGATGAGAATACCGGCGAAAATCCACGACAGGGCTGCACCGTAACCCATCTCGAAGTATTCAAAGGACCAGCGGTAGACATGGAGCGCGTAGAACCAGGTGGCCCAGGCTGGGCCACCCTGGGTGGCAACGTAGGCCAGAGCAAAGACTTTGAGCGCACCAATGACGCCGATGATCAGATTGAAGAAAATTGTCGGCGAAATCATCGGCAGGGTGACGTTGAGGAACTTGTGCCAGCCGCCCGCCCCGTCTACTTCTGCCGCGTCGTAGAGTTCTTGGGGTACGCCCTGTAGCCCGGCCAGAAAGATCAGCATTGTGTCGCCGCCCAGGTAGGCCCACAGACTGATAATGACAATCGAAGTCAGCGCCCATTGGGGATTGGAGAGCCAGCCAGGTCCCTCAATTCCGATGTGGCCGAGCAGATAGTTCACCGGCCCCACCGATGGATGCAGCAGCCAGCGCCATAGCAATGCCATCGCGACGATTGGGGTGAGGTGAGGCAGAAAATAGAGAGTTCGATAGACGTTTGTGGCTTTCAACCCCCGGTTGAGCAGCATCGCCAGGCCGAGAGAGCCGGCAATCCCCAGTGGGACAACGGCCAACGCATAGCGGAAGGTTCGCCCCAAGGAAGGCCAGAACAGATCATCCCCTGTAAAGGCCCGCACGTAGTTTTCCATACCCAGCCACTCAGGTCGGCTGATCACATCGTAACGAGTGAAGCTCAGATAGAACGAGGCAATGATCGGGCCAAGCACAAAGATGAGGAGACCGAGCAGCCAGGGCGAGGCCAGGGCCAAACCCCAGAGCGCTTCGTGGCGTCGCATTGTGGAGCGATAGGCCGACAGGTTCAGCCGCCAAGCGCGCGGTCGAGTGGCCTGGGGTTTCAGGGTGACAGCCTGTGACACCGGCAACCTCCTTTCTAGTAGATTAGTTGCCCACCGCTGATATTTACGTCCGCGCCGACGATATGTCTGGCCCGATCCGAAGCTAGAAAGACATAGGCCACCGCCACGTCTTCGGGCCGGCCCACCCGCCCGATAGGCATCTGCTTTTCCAGCACATCCAGCGTGCCTGGCTGGTCCAACCACCCCGCAGTCATCGGTGTGTAGATATTGCCCGGCGAGACAGTGTTGACGTTGATGTTGTGGGGTGCGGCGAAGCGGGCCAGGGACTTGCTGTAGGCGATAATCCCACCGAAGGCCGCACAATAGGCCGGAATGCTCGCCACTGCGCCATAGGCGGTGAAGGATCCCATATTGATAATTTTGCCATAGCGCCGTTCCATCATATGGGGCAGGATTGCCTGGCAGCAGTTGAAGACTCCGCGCAGATGGCCGTCCAGTTGGCGGTTATACTCGTCTTCCGTCGTGTCCAGATGACCAATGTGTGCGCCCGGCCCGGCGATGTTGCACACAATGTCCACTTGTCCGTAGCGCGCCAGCGTCTCCTGTATCAGTGCCTTCACCGCGTGGCGACGGGAGACATTGGTGGCGATAAAGTGTGCGTCGCCGCCCGCCCGCCCAATCTCCTCGGCAACTGCGCGCCCCTTTTCTTCTTGGATGTCGGTAAGCACGACGCGCGCGCCTTCCTCTGCCAACATGCGGGCCACACAGGCCCCCATGCCGGACGCGCCACCTGTGACAATCGCGACCTTTCCCGCCAGAAACATATCCACACGCACCGTCCTTCGTTCGTCAGTTTTATTCGCCAATCCCAACCGGGATGATCCAGAAGCACCACTGAACCAGCGAGAACACAGAGGGAGTATTCTCTTTCTCCGTGTAGCTCACTCTCCTCTGTGCCTCTGTGGTAGATTCTCTGGCACACAAAACAAGAACCTCACCGGTTCGGAATTAATCGTGAAATTCAAAAGCACGGCAGGTTTGAGCGCCAATTGTATTCGTTTCTATGTTCAGGGGGAAGACACAGAAACCTCGCATCAGGGGGCATTTGCATTGTTCTCATAATATGGGTTTCCGCGTCTCATTTCTACTGGTAAACGGACAGAAGACGGCCAAAAAACGGCCAGCCATTGACAGGAAAGCCGCCGGACGTGCATAATTGCTTCAAATCTGTCGATTGGATCGCCGGTATTCTTGCCTTTTGAGCAAAAGAATCCCGTTGCGGAGAAGTTGCATGTCCACAAACATTGACCGGAGCGCATTTGAACATCTCGTCCGTGAGGCCCTGGGGCATCTCTACGACCACGCCTTTCTGCAGATCCATCCTCTCTCCCATCTGTTGATGGACCAGAGCGCAGACGAGGCTGGCATTACTTTGCACCGGCTGCTCGTCGAGAAGATCGAGCATTTACGACCGGTCGCTTTCGTGCCGTTGACAGCCCCTGCCTGGCGGCCCTATATGGCGCTCTATTTGCGCTATGTGGAGGGGATGAACCCGGCACAGGTGGCAGAAGACCTGACAATCAGCCCCCGTCAGCTTCGCCGTGAACACTTGAAAGCTGTCGAAGCCATCGCCGATCTGCTCTGGGATGAATACAGCACCCGTATTTTGCCCCTATCTACGGATCCAAGCACCCGTCGCCAGGGAAACGAGACGCTCGATTCTGAGATAGCCAGACTGGGCACAACAGCGGGTGTCGCGCAGCAGAGAACGCCTTTGCGCGAGGCCATCCAAAGCGCCATTGCAACACTGGCCGATCTGGCCGAGGCAAGACAGACAGAAGTCACCCTGCATCTACCCGAAGGATTGCTCAACGTCTGGATCGACCGGGTGATCCTGCGCCAGGTGCTCCTGAACGTTCTATCCCATTTCCTGGATATGGGCAGCAACGGCCAAGTGACAGTGCAGGCCCAAGTGGAAAACGAGCAGTTGACGCTCTGGATCAGTTATGCGCGTGGGGATGGGTCTTTGCCGCCCGAACAGGAACACGAGCGGCTGGAGGTCGTTGCGCGACTGGTACAAATACAAGGAGGCAAGGCAACCTCGTATCGAAGCGACAACAGGCGCGTTGTCGAGCTTTCGTTGCCGGTTCGCCAGACACCAACCATTCTCGTCATCGATGACAACCCGGACATACTGCAACTATTCCGCCGCTTTCTGGGGCACAGAGAGTATCAGATCATCGGCGAAACAGACGCCACCGCGGCTCTACGCCTGGCCCGAGAGATTCGGCCACACATTATTCTGCTCGATGTGATGATGCCGGAGCAGGACGGCTGGGAAGTTCTGCAACACCTGCACAACCACCCAGCAACGGCCAGAATGCCGGTCATCGTCTGTTCCGTGCTGCAAGAAAAGGCTCTCGCCCTTTCACTGGGCGCTGCGGGTTTTCTTGCGAAACCGGTCACCCAGCAGAGTCTGTTGGAGGCATTGGCGTCGTATAAAGCGTGGCCGGCGCAGAGATCGCATCAAGATTCGCTTTGAGATAGCGCATCATAGTGCCGACCGAAAAGCCCGCCTTCTGAGAAATACCCACCAGCCCGGCCACAATCGTCTCGTCATCTTTGCCCTTGGCGGTCGCCACAATCACCGGAATTCCCCGTAGAGATTCGTCAGCTTGTATCTGCTCCATCACTGTATAGCCGTCCATCTCCGGCA
>JACQGT010000296.1 GCA_016199425.1 Chloroflexota bacterium | reverse complement strand
GCAATCTGCGCGATCTGTTCTGGGCCGACGACATGCTGGGCCACCTTTTCCATCAGCGCTGCACCCTCGGGCGAATTGACGGTGGCAGGGCAGCAGGTGGGCACGCTGAACTCATAGCGCGCGCCGAAAGCCTGACAGATGCCCTCGGCCACCTCCTCGATGCGGCGATGCACCAGGCCGCGCACAGCCGGGTCGAAGGTGCGCACAGTCCCCTCCAGCACGGCGCGCTCGGAAATGATGTTGAAAGCGCTGCCGCTCTGGAAACTGCCCACAGTGACGACTGCCGTCTCTGTCGGGTTGACGTTGCGGGCCACAATACTCTGCAGCGCCACCACAATCTGGCTGGCGACGAGGGTGGTATCAATTGTGTCGTGGGGGGTTGCGCCGTGGCCGCCTTTGCCGTGGATGATCAGATCGAATCGATCAGCCGCAGCCCAGAGCGGGCCAGGTTGCACCACCACCTGGTTCAGGGGCAGCCGGCTCCACAGATGCATAGCAAAGGAGGCAACCGGCGCGGGGTTTTGCAAGACGCCGTCGGCAATCATCGCCGCCGCGCCCTGGCTGATCTCCTCCGCTGGCTGAAAGACGAGCTTCACCCGCCCGCGCAGAACGTCTCTGTGCTGGGCCAGCAGCCGGGCTACACCCATCCCGATGGCCGTGTGGCCGTCGTGACCGCAGGCGTGCATCACGCCGGGGTTCTGAGAGGCAAAGGGCAGCCCGGTCTCTTCCAGAATGGGCAGGGCGTCCATATCGAAGCGCAACAGTACCGTCGGCGTATCCTCCGCCGCCTGATCGCCCTCAACCAGCGCCACCACACCGGTCTTGCCGATGCCCGTGCTTACTTCCAAGCCCAGGTCGTGGAGATGTTCTGCCACAATGCCGGCGGTGCGGCTCTCCTGAAAGCCCAACTCCGGGTGGGCATGAAAATCCCGCCGCCAGGCGACGAGTTGGGGGTAGAGTTGCTGGGCGTCAGCTTTGATACGGTCATGGATGGCGTTCACCTGGTCCTCGCTTCCGTGGGGGTGGAAAAAGTATGCACTCTGCGCAAGTGTAGCCCGACGAAGGCGGAGACGCAAATTGTCCTGGCAACCGGGTCTCGTTCAGATGGGGGCGCTCGATTTCGGGAATGGATCGGAAACGCCGGGTCAACCGACCCGGCGTCTCTGATTGGCAGCCTGCCTCCGTCGAGGCAGGTGCGACATCTATTCGATTGTATTTTCTATTTGTATGTGATTGGGCTTCGTTGCCTGGGGTCGTGGGTCGGACTGACAGTCCGACCTACAAACCACTGCGTGGGTCGGACTGTCAGTCCGACTTACAAACCACTGCGTGGGTCGGACTGTCAGTCCGACCTACAAACCGCTAGCGTTGGCCGTAGTCGAAGGCGAGTTCGCCCTGCTTCTTCAGTCTGTGGCCCAGGGCAATCAGGCCGTCGCCCGCGCTGGCCAGCAATGGCCGCAGATAGGCGACGCGCTGGGCAGCCGGCCGCTGTGCCAGCACTCGGCGGGCAAAACGCTCCTTCTCTGCTTCCCGCAAACGCTCCTCGTACATCGTTCTTACTTCCAAAAGATCCAACAGCATAGGATGCCTCCTTTTCACTACTTCTGTGGCTTCCTGAGAATAGGATGGGCATAGCTGCGCCCATCACAAACACAAGGGCAGAGGGTGATGCAAGGCACAGAATTGCCTGCTCATCTCTGCGCCGGTTGCTCCAAATTGTGGACGCAACCGGTTGCATAAACAATAAACCCTTTGCCCCTGATCTGTCAAGTAAGCCCAACTCCATTTCAAATTCACGGCGCGCCTGGGCCGTCATCAAAGAGGCGATTCAGCCACGCGCTGTTCTCGCGCACCTGTTCGTATTGCTCTCTGGCTCGCACCAGCCGATCACCCACCTCTTCCATGCGCTCCTGCAGATCTTCCTCGCTCTCTGCCGCCTCCCACGCCTGGCGCAGCAGATCCTCGAAGGAGTCGGCCCCTTCCAGCCCGCCCAGAATCAGGTCCAACTCGCCGATGACCAGCTCGAACATGCGGATTTTGCGGGCCAGCAGATCGACAATATAGCTCTCGATGGTTTCGTGGCAGCTCAGATTGAAAATCATCACATCGCTTTCCTGGCCCAGGCGATGCAGACGACCGATGCGCTGTTCCACCCGCATGGGATTCCAGGGCAGGTCGTAGTTGATCAGTTGGTGGCAGAATTGCAGATTGCGCCCCTCCGCGCCGCTCTCTGTGCTGACCAGCACACGCACGCCGCTGTCGGCTTCCTCGGCCCGAAAACGGTCGATGGCCGCCTCCTTCTGGTGGATGTTCAGCCCGCCGTGGAAGGCGGCGGCGCTGATGCCCCATTCCGCCAACTGGGCCACAATCGTCTCTAGCGTCTGCCGGTATTCGGTAAAGATGAGAAACTTGCCGGGAAACTTCGCCAGGATTTCCTTCACAGCCTGGAGTTTGCGCGCAATGCCAATCGACCGGGCCAGGGCCACAAAGCCGTTCAGTTCAGTCCGCACAGGATCGCTATAGGAGCGATCCTCGGCCATTTTTGCCAGGGTGTGGGCCACGGCCTGGGGACTGCTGCACAGCTCTTTCTGCAATGTGATCAGCGTCAGGCGCAGATGCTTGTCGTTCTCCGGGTCGCGGAAACGGCGACGGATGTAGTCGGTCACTTCCACATACAACTGCCATTCGGCTTCGCTCAGGCTCAAGTGATAGATGGCAGCCCGCCGCCGGGAGAAGGTGACATCCACCGAACTGCGCCGGTTGCGGATCATTACGTCGTTGAGCAGACGGCGCAGGGCCGTGGCGTTCTTAGGCTGGCGCGCGTCGGCCTGCTCCAAAAAGTGGCGGCGAAAGCCCCGCACTGTGCCCAACTGGCCGGGGGATAGAATTGTGATGAGGCTGTAGAGTTCCATCAGATCGTTCTGGACAGGGGTGGCGGTCAACATCAGCACATAACGTTTGCGGATTTGGTTGACAAATTTCCAGGCCTGGGTGCTGCGATTTTTCAGTTTGTGCGCCTCGTCCACAATCAGCAGATCGTATTCCCGCTGCAGAATCTGCTCGCTGTAGCCCTTCATTTTGGCCCGGTCCAGACTCATCAGCCAGCGCCCGCTCTCGGCTTTGCTCGCGCCGTTCCACTGGGCCAGACTCTCGATGACGGTAAATTCCTCGCGGAACTTGACCGAAAGCTCTTCCCGCCACTGTTCGGTCAACGAAGCCGGCGTCAGCACCAGAATCGTGCGCGCCAGCCCCCGCTCGATCAACTCTTTCATCACAATCCCGGCTTCAATCGTCTTGCCCAGCCCCACCTCGTCGGCCAGCAACGCCCGCCCGCGCATCTCCTGCAGGGCGCGCAGGGCTGTCTCCAACTGGTGTTCGTAATGTTCTACGGCGATGTCTTCCAAACAGATCAGATGGTCGAAACCCTGGCTCAGACGTAGCTGCTCGGCTTGCAAGCGCAACTGGTAATGATCCAGCGATCCCGGCGGCTGCTGCCTGCCGTGGATGCGGAAGAAGTTCTCCAGATTCCGCGCTGTCTCGATCACCCGCGGGGGCAGGCTGACCCCCAACGACTCGATGACTGCCGCCATCTGCTGGTCCACATTGAAGCGGTGGCCGCAGCGGAAGCAGACCGTCGCCGTCTCTTCGTCCAGCCAATTGCATTGGGGGCAGCGCTTGCCCAGCACCGCCTCCGGTATTTTATCCTTTTTTGTCGTGTCGCTCTCTACCCCATCGGGGATTTCGAGCCATTCAAAGCGTTCTTGTGTCATTCAAATTGACCGTTGAAGCGATTGTTTGTGGGTGGTATACTCTCAGAAGTTCGAATAGTGCCAAATGGCACCTTTGTCAAGACCCAATGTGAGAAGGGTCAGCCGCGGTGAAGAAATCGGGACGCAAAGAACGCAAGAGAGCGAGATAGGCGTCGACAACCGAAG
>JACQGT010000299.1 GCA_016199425.1 Chloroflexota bacterium | reverse complement strand
TGTAGACCAGTGGGCGGCGCAGAAATCGCAAGATGGGAAAGGGAAAGGGGTCCGGGTTGTAGAAGTGGTGCAGATCAATCTGGACTTCGCGGCGGCGGATCTCGCGCAGGCGCTGGAAGCCAAAGAAGATGCGGGGAATCCGGCCTATAGCCTGTCGATTGGGATTCAGGTAGAGCAGATCGCCTGGATAGACGCTGCGCAGTGCCTCGATCTCCTGGGATAGAGCTTCGGCTGCCGGCATTTGGGGGGGCAGAATAGTCAGGTGGTAGAGAATTTTCACGGATGGTGATGATCCGCGCCGCTGGTCTCTTCCAAGGCTTTGTCGCCGATGGCGTAGCACTCGAAGGGGCGATTCACCGTCTTCGCCAGGAGCTGCAGACGCATCTCGGCTGTACTCAGACGTCCCATCACGCGATCTGTGTAAGGCTGCACCAGCCAGTGTATCAGCCACATTTTCGGATACCAGATCAGTCTGCGGATCAGGTGGCTCGGCCTAGGTAGAACCGTGTCGTGGCGAAGAGGAGGCATTTCGTCAACGACGCTCAGACCAGCCAACGGATGGTTCGGTGCCATTCGATCCGGGCTTGTGTCAGGATTTTCGCCGGTCTGCGTCCGACTGAAGCCACAGTAGGTCATAAAGAAGGCCAGCAATTCGGGCTGGTACATCGCCACGTGGCCGAAATGATAGTGGTAAAACTCCAGGTGGGAAATCAGTGCCCGTGGATTCGGGGTGGCGAGAATCAGCCGTCCACCTGGCCGCAGCGCCCGGTGGGCGAGTTGGATCAAATCGAGTACGACGTTGTAGGGCAGATGTTCCACTAGATGGGCGGAGAAGATGGCATCCAGGCTCCCTTCTTCCAGTGAGCGAAGATGATCAATAATATCCGCGTCCACAACAGGGACGCCCAGCGCCCTGGCCTCGGCCACACAACCTGGATCTGAATCAATCCCGTAGGCATCCTTACCCGCGTCGCACAGGAGTTTGACGAAACCGCCCATCCCCGAGCCAAGGTCGAGCACATGCGGATATTCGGCAAGAAAGGGCAAATAGAAGCGATGGACTGCCTCCGCAACAGAGGGATTGACTCCGATATATTTGAGAAATGCGTAGTCGAGATCAGAGGGCGTCATGATTTACTGGTCTCCAGAAAAGGCAGCGTCTCGGTCTCGGGGGAGCAAACGGCCGTTAGACGCCATTGCCCATCGAACTTGACAACTCCAAGCTGATCCCAGACAGAACGTGGTTGCACAACAAAGGAATGGGCCTGATCGCGGTAGTCGTAGAAGTAGGTGCAGGCCTGATCGACGAGAGAAGCCGAGACGTAGAAGCGACCGGCTGTGAGAGGAACGCTGGTAAGAAAGTAGTCAACAAAGCCTTCGCCTTCGATTGCGTCGATAGGGTAGCCGCCTGACTGAGTGTTGGGACCAGTAATGTGTACTCCGTCGTCTCGGTGCAGGGCTAGGCCGAAGACCGGCGTTTCGATGCGACGGTGAGCGGCGTAGTGGACGCGGATGTGGAGAGCACTACCGGACAAAATGCTCTTAACTGTGTTGCCATCCGCGTCCAAGGTTTCGATTTGGGTGATCACGCCATCTTTGGGTGGGACAACCTCGATGGTCTCCTCGACAACATCTGCGGCAGACTCATTCTGTTCGGACTCGTCATCGGTCTGCTGGCTTTCTCCGCGCTGTTTCTGGGTACGTGCCAGAAGTGCCTGCTGCTGCTCGTTGATGTGGGCGATATAATCGTTGATGACCAGGCGGCCCTCACCGATAGCATGGACCTCACCTTTGTCCAGCCAGACTGCTGTGTGACAGAGCCGGGCGACCGTCTCAAGGTCGTGGGAGACGAGCAGAATCGTGACACCCGATCTGCGCAACTCGCCGATGCTTTCCATGCATTTGCGTTGGAATGCCCCATCCCCAACGGCCAAGACTTCGTCGACCAGCAGGATTTCGGGATCCACATGAATCGAGACGGCAAAAGCCAGTCGGGTATACATCCCGGATGAATAGTGTTTTACCGGCATGTCAATGAACTGCTCCAGTTCAGAAAACTCGACGATCTCATCGAACACCTGCTTCAACCGTTTGCGTTGGATTCCCATTAACGAGCCGTTGAGATAGATGTTCTCTCGCCCGGTGAGGTCGGGGTGAAAACCGGCCCCCAATTCCAAGAGGGCCGAGACACGGCCATTCACCTGAACCGAGCCGGAGCTGGGCTCGAGAATGCGCGCGATGAGCTTAAGCGCGGTGCTTTTGCCGCTGCCATTGGAACCGACCAGACCGACTGTATGTCCCTGTTCTATATCGAAGGAAACGTCTTGCAGAGCCCAGAAGTCTTTTTTCGGAGGCAGCACTCGATTGCGCGATTGCAGGAACAGATCCTGAACCTGTTCCTGCAACGTACGGGAACGCCCTGTGTAGAGAACGAAACGTTTGGAGACATTTTGGAAACGAACAGAAACACCCATAAGAACGACTCGTGAAGATGACCTAGAGATCGCATCCTGAACCGCAAAAACCGTTTCAATAGTACAACACAACCGGAGGCTTTGTCATATTTGCGCACAAAACGGAGGATGAAAGACGAACCATACGTCGTTGTGGTCTTTCATCCTCCGTGCGATCCATTTGCATCGCCGGTCGGTACGGTTGCTACCTGGATATCTGGGCCAGATTCACAGAATAGACATGGTCCACCACATAGACAGTCAGCTTCGTTTCAAAGTTGACCGGTGATCCGCCCGTTGCGCCAGTAGCTGTAATAGAGATGTCGACCGGATACGTGCCGTTTGACACACCGGTCAGGTCGGAAACCTCCACCACCAGTGGCTGGGACGCACCCGGATTCAGCGTGCCAGTGTCCGGTGTGATAGTGACAGCAGGCGCTTGGGCCTGGGTGGGCCAGACAGCGCTGGCCGTCCATTGGAAAGCGCTTGTGCCCTGGTTGGACAGAGGAATCGTGGCTTGAATCGGACCGGCCGTGCCATTTACGTAAAAACGCCCGACGCCGTCCGGCGCGAACGCCGCGCTGGGTGCGCTGCTCTGACGGCTGTCCACCAGTTCCAGGTCCCGCCCGATGCCGGGGCCGGTGGCCGGAATGTTGACCGTCAACGCCGGGGCAGTGCCGCCGCTGTAGATAGCGCCGTCCCGATCCAGCATATAAAAGCCCTTCTCGTCGGCGGTCAGCTCGAAGTCCCGCGCCCAATCTTCGCCGATCTTTGGCGAGTAGTTCAGGCTCAGAGCCGGCGCGGCACCCCCGTTCCAGACCCGGCCGTACTTGTCCAGCAGATAGAAGCCCTTGCCATCTGCGATGAGCTTGATACGGATGACAATGTCCTGGGCCACGGGAAGACCGGATGGCAAGTACAGCGCCGGAGCGGAACCGTCGGTGTAGAGATTGCCAAAACCGTCCACGACGTAGACGCCTGTGGCTTCCTTCGCCAACTTGGGATCTGTCGTCACGGCCAGAGCCATCGAGCGGGCTTGGATGCCTGTGGCAGGAGCCGGGTTGAAGGAGAGATCGCAACTATCAGCGTTGCAGCCAAAGATTGTGCCGTCGTTACGCAGCACGTAGTAGGTGATGTGGTTTGGCCCCAAGACCATCTCGATGAGGTTAGATTGTTTATCAGCAGGCAGGGACGGCAATGGGAAATTGTTGCCGCCGTACCAGAAGCCGCCGAATCTATCCAGCAAGTAGTAACCGCGTTTGTCGGCTGTGAGCTTCAATACTTGTGCAGCAGACCAGTTCGTGTACGGCGTAGAGGGAGGAGAAGACGTGCCGGGCAATGGTTGTGTTGCCAGGCCGCCGGCTTTGAAGCCCTGAGTCGTGAGTACGTGCAGCGCAGGTTGATTGCTGACTTTGACTTCGACCTGTACCGTGCGTCCAAAACCTGTGCCTGCTCCGTCCGCCTGTACTCGCCAGTCGGTGGTGTAGTATCCTTCCGTGACGGGTGCAGTCAGCGAGAAGCTGAAGATGTGGGGCTGGTCGGGGCCTACCTGTACGCTTGTCCCCAAGGAAACGGTCGTATTGGAGGTGAAGGGATCAGAGCCGCCGACCGCTTTCAGCGCGATATTCTGCGCCGCGCCGGAGCGGGAAGACGAACTCCAGGTGTCTGTGCCGGCGTTCTTGAAAGCAATACTCACCTGGCGGGTCTCGCCGGGAACCATCACCGCCGGAATGGTGTGGGAGATGACCTCCGAGTTCAGGGCATAAACGTGAGGGTAGAGATTGGTGTGCTGCGGGTTCTGCCCGAACATAGGCCACGGAGCGGCTGCGCCTTTGGCAATCACTGAATCCCAGAAGACGATCTGCGCCGTATTGCCCCTGCTCTCTGTGCTGGCACTGGCCAATACCAATTCCAGCGTGCCGTCCCCGTTCAGATCGCCGAGAGCGGGCGCATTATTGGCCGTCGTCCACCCGCTGACGTAACCGGGTTTTGAGTCGCCCGGAAAGAATGTTTCCGTGAGCTGGTTGCCCTCGGGGCCGTTCAAAATGGCGGCGTCCCAGAAGGTATTGGCGAAAACATCGCCCATGCCATCGCCGGTAAAATCGGCGATTATAGGCGATCCCCGCAATTCCATTGTGTTGCCCTGGAAGTTGGTGGGGGTCTGGCTCCAGACACCGGATCCGTCGTGATTCCAGGCGTATGTCTTGTGATCCAGCACATTGGCGACCACTTCCAACTGCGGATCGCCGTCGATGTTGCCCAGGGCTAAGCTGCCAAAAGGGAAATTGCCGGTATTGGCTGTCCAGATCGAATTGCCATTGGCATCCCAAGCATAGACTTTATAGCCCGCTGCCAGACCTTCGGCGCTGCGGAAAAAGTCTCCCGTGCCATGCATGATCTCCAGCGTGCCGTTCCCGTCCAGGTCGCCCACCGCCGGAGAGGAATAGATCACCTGATTGATGAGCTTCTCCCAGATGAGGGTTCCGTCGGCTCGATACACCTGCAGAGCGCCGCCATCCTGTGTATTGAAAGGGTGGCCTTCTGCGTGGGTGTCGATGCCGAAGATGATCTCGAGAAGGCCGTCGTTGTTCAAATCCGCCAACGCTGGCGATGTCCACACGGTGTCGCGGACCATCTGGGGCCATCCGGGTGCGATTGTGCCGTCGTGATGAAAGACATAGACTCGATGGTCGACACTGCCTAGAACAATCTCCAGATCGCCGTCGTTGTCCAGATCGCCGAGAGCTGCTGCTCCGAGAACTGCATCGCTTTTCCCATCCGGTTTCAGTTGCTGCCCCGTGTGGTCATAGGTTCGATAGTACCAGAGTAGGTTTCCATTCGCATCCAGCACCACAAGACCGCCAAATGTGTCTGTGTTGAACACATCGCCAACCGGCACGACGATCTCGACGGTTCCGTTGCGGTCCAAATCGGCCGCGGAAATCGCGCCGCGGATGGCCGTCTTCCCTCCCAGTACGCTGCCCGTACTGTAGCTCCACATCTGCGTGATCGTATTGCCGCTACGGTTGATCGCGATGACTTTCCCGTCCGATGTGCCGACCAGAATTTCCTGATCGCCGTCGCCGTCGATATCCACGAGTGTAGGCGGTGAATGGATAATGGCAGCCACGCCCGGCAGATCGAGCTTGCCCGTCGGTTGCACCGGATCGGCAAAAACGGTGACTGCCGACAGAGCGAACACAACACTGAGAACCGCCCAAACGCCTGCAATCTTACGAATTCGGCGCAGACGATCCCGTATCCATCTTTCATTGTTTTTCCGCATAATCTCTTCCAGTGCCGTACTGTGCGTGTTTTCCTACGCCGGCAGACGCATTTTAGCACGCTTTCCGTGAAATCTGTACGATGGCCTCGGTTTACCCCCACCACCGTTACAATAGCGTTACACAAAATGTCTTCGGTATGCAAGTGCCATCAGGTGCGGGAGCTACATGAATGCATCTCCTTCAGAAACTCCACATAGCGTTGGGTCACCTGGGACCAGCGGTAGCGCTCCTGCACATAGACCGCGCCTTGCTGGCCCAATTGCCGCGCTAATGCCCGGTCCTCGCGCAGCACGCGCAACGCCTCGACAAATTCTTCCTCGTTGTCGTAATAGAGACCGCCGTGAGACCGCTGACAGTGACCACGCAGGACAGGCGACCGCCCGTTGAGGAGCACCGGCACACC
>JACQGT010000298.1 GCA_016199425.1 Chloroflexota bacterium | reverse complement strand
GATGACCAGATTGAAGAAGATCACCGGCGTCATCATAGGAATCGTGATGTGTACAAACTTGGGCCAGACGCCCGCGCCGTCGATGTCGGCGGCTTCGTAGAGGTCCGTGGGGATCCCTTGCAGCCCGGCCAGATAGATAAGCATAGGAGCGCCCACCGTCCACAGGCTCATAAGAATCAGCGAAGGCAGCGCCCAGCGGCTATGCCCCAGCCAGAGCGGCCCCTCAATCCCCAGCATCCGCAAGCCCATATTCAGCAGCCCAAACTCCGGGTTGAAGATCCAGAGCCAGAGCATCGTGCTGGCGATCACCGGCACCAGACTGGGAATATAGTAGACCGTCCGCCAGAGGCCGATAAAGCGAACCCGCTGGTTCATCAACAGCGCCACAGAAAAGGAGAGAACCAGACCCAGGGGCACGCTGGTCATCACATAAATCGTGGAGACTTTGAGCGCCTGCCAGAAGAGACGGTCGCCCAGCAACTGCCCGTAGTTGCGCAGACCAACCCATGTGGGTGGCCGCACGATTTCGTAGCTGGTAAAACTCAGATAGAAAGAGGCGCAGATTGGCCCCACCACAAAGATCAGGAGGCCAAGCAGCCAGGGCAGAATGAAAAGATAGCCTTCCATCGCTTCCCGGCGCATATAGGCGGGGCGGGGCCGGGCAATCGCTAGTCTGGACATCGGGATTCTGTCCTCTCTGGGCAAAAGCTCATCTCCACTTCTGCGTAGGGGCGCTGCTTGCTGCGCTCACCAGTGACACTCCGTAAGGACGCTGCTTGCTGCGCCCGCTGTGTGTCGGGCGCAGCAAGCAGCGTCCTTACCACAAACGATATTTGACGCCAAAACGCAAGGATCGGGGGAAATCCTTGACGCCTTACAGTGAGTCAGTAGGACACTGACTGTCTTACTGACTCACTCACAGTCTCACTCACTCACTAACCTACTGATTCCACTCCGCGGGGCGGCGGGCAAAAATCTCATCCACCGCGGCGCAGGCCCGTGTCGTGGCTTCCTCCACAGTCGCCTCGCCCGACCAGATGGCGGAGAGTTCCTGGCCCACCGCGTTCCACCACTCGCCCGTGTCCGGCGTGGGGTAGTAGTCGTGGCCGTAGTTGGCAAAGTCCCCGGTGACGACGCTGATGTCCTGGGGCTGGTGCAGGTTCAGATAGTCCTGGCTGTTCACTACGTCGGTCAACCCAGGCACACCGTTGGTCATCATCCCGCGCTGGCCGCCTTCGCCCATCAGATAGTTGACCAGCAGCCAGGCTTCGTCCTGGTGTTCGCTGCTGCTCAGGATTGACCAGGCGTTGGAACCCATCTGCACATTGCGCGCACCGGTGTCGGGGTGGGCGGGCATGTGGGCGAAGTCCCAATCGAAGCCAGCTTCCCGAATCTGGCCCTCTTGCCAGGTGCCGCCAAAGAGCATCGCCACTTTCCCGGTCAGGAAGGGGTTTTCCTGCCCTTGCAGCGTAACCGGCGCCGGCATCACTTTGTGCATGGAGATCAGATCGGAGAGGAATTGGAGACCGGCCTGCGCCTCGGCCCCGGTGAGGGCGCAGCTTGTCTTGCTCTCGTCGAGCACACTGCCCCCAGCGCCGTGGACAAAGGAAGCCCCCCAATAAGGCGGGTTGAGCGGGCTGATGTAGACACCCCACTGGCCCGTCTCCGCGTTGGTCAGTTTGGTCGCGTATTCTAGCAGGTCGTTCCACGTCCAGTCTGCGGAGGGCATTTCCAGCCCCGCGGCCGCCAACAGGTCTTTGTTAATGTAGAGCGCCTGACCGCCGGCGTACAGAAGCCCGCCGTACAGCCCGCCCTTCCAACCCCATTCTGGCTGCATATCGTAGAAATAGGCGTCCATGTCCACCTGATCCCGGTCAACAAAGGGTATGAGATCGGTAAACATCCCTCTGGCCGCACCGGGGATCACCCAGTCCATCTGGTTGATGGTGATGTCCGGGGCTGTGCCAGCCGCGAATTCGGTCTGCAACTTGTCCCAATAGGCGTCGATGGGGCGGAATTCGACTTTGACGGTAATGTTCGGGTTCGCTTCCCGGAAGCCGTCAATCGTCTTTTCCAGATTGCTGTTCCAGGCGTCCCCCAGCCCATAAGAGGCCAGGCGCAGCTCGACGGGCATGGCGACGCTGGCTTCTGCCGCAGGCTCCGCCGCGCTCTGACCGGCAGGGGGCGGGGCAATCGGCGTACACGCGCTCAACACAAACAGGCTTGCCAGCAGCAACCCCAGCAAGCTGAACAGACGAGAATCTTGCCAATGCTTGTACATGGATTTCATCCTCCTGAACTCGTGATCTTGTGGTGATCTCTTAGCAAATAGTCCCCCAAACACGGCCATCACGAAACCCAATCTCTCAAAGATCACCTCCTTTCTCCGCACGGAAGGGTTCTACTGACTCAAGAATGACTCCAGTGAAAAAAGGGGAATTCCACCGCGGAGACGCGGAGTTCGCGGTGGAAACGCGGAGAAATTCAGGAGAAAACCTCCCCGTGCCTCCGCGCTCTCCGCGACTCCGCGGTGTGCTTCTTGCCTTTTTTCAGTAGAGTCAAGAATAGTAACGCTGAATCAGATCCGCCTCCTGTGCCTGGTGTTCTGTAAAAATCACCAGGGCGCGGGTCAAATCCCGGTCAATCACCGCCTGGGTAAGACGAGCGTGGATGGTCAATTCGTGGCTCAGGGCCTGCTGATCCCCTGGGCCATCCCCCGACAGAATGCCGTAATTGCGAATGGCGGGCGGCAACGCCTTCAAGAGCGTCTGCAACACCAGGACGAGTAGAGGATTGCCCGTCATTTCGGCCAGGGTGATGTGAATCTGGTCGTGCAGGTCGAGTTTGACATCCCCCTCGCGACACTGCTCGATCCAGCTATCGGTGACAGCTTGCAGTAGCTGGCAGTCTTCCGCCGTGCCATTGGCAATGGCGAATTCGAGAATGCCCTTTTCCACAACCGTGCGCGATTCGAGCAGAAAGAGACGATCCTGGCGTTGGGCGTTACGCGCCATCTGGCGCAGTTCCATCTCTAGGGCCAGATGGGGTTTGATCGCCTTGACAAAGGTGCCTTCGCCCACACGGGCGTCGATGAAACCCATACCGGCCAGAGTTTGCAGCGCCCCGCGCACGGAGGCCCGGCTTACGTTCAACATCTCCATCATCTGGCGCTCGGCGGGCAGCCGGTCGCCGGGCTGCATCAGCCCCTCCTGAATCTGGCTGGTGAGTTGTTCAACAATATCTTCGACGACGGTTGTCTTTTTGGGTGGTGTGAGCGTAAAGTGAGAGGTAAGCATAGCGATCCGATGATCCGCTTGACTGATGGTCTGACCAATTGAACGCAGTATACCCACATCTGGCGAAAACGCAAATTGGGTTTGTGCAGACCGACAACGTGACTATTCGATCTGAAGACTAGCGCCGGTTGAGCGGTGTCCTTGAGCTTTGTCGAAGGGTAGGCCGCATTTGGGCCGTATCGAAACCAAGCGGG
>JACQGT010000297.1 GCA_016199425.1 Chloroflexota bacterium | reverse complement strand
GGGGCGCTGCTGGCTGCGCCTCGACGCGTCTTCCCGTCAAATGACAGGTGACACGACACTACGACAGCAGCGCGCTGGCAATAGCGGCGTAGCCCTGCGCGGCGGCAAGCAATTCGTGGAGTTGCAGCCGCTCGTTGATAACGTGGGCGTCCCGTTCCGCGCCGGGGCCGAAACCCAGGGTGGGGATGCCGGCCACGCCCGCGCTGTAGGCGGCGTTGGTGCAGAAGCGATAGGCTCCGGTCTCGGCTTCGATGCCGCTGTTGTGCAGGGCAGCCAGCGCACTCTGCACAAAGGCATCATCTTCGCCCAATTCCCAGGCCGGGAAGAACTTCTCCTGTGTGAAGGCGTAGCCCGTGTGGCTGGTGTACTCGCCCACACCGATTGTCGCGTTGAGGCGGATGTCGGCCAGCTCGCTCTGTCCGCGGATGACCGACAGCACCTCTTCGGCTGTTTCGCTGGGCAACAAGCGGCGGTCGTAGGTGGCCCGGCAGATGCTGGGGATGACCGAATGGCCGGGGTAGGGGTCCGAAATAATGTCGGTGAGGGCGAGAATGGCGGGCCCCATCAGCGGGTGGCTGGGCAGTTCGATCTGTTCCACCGCAGCGATGACGCGCAGCATATCCAGCACGGCATTGCGGCCCAGGTGGGGCGCGGAGGAGTGGGAGGGACGGCCCACCGTCTCCAGATGGATTTCCGCCCGCCCCCGCCCACCACGCGCCAGTTGCAGTTCCGTCGCCTCGCCGATGACGACGAAATCCGCGCCGGTCTGTTCGATAACTTTTGCCAGGGCCACCCCTTCCAGGACTTCTTCCAGCACCGACGCACTGACGACGGCGCGCCCGGCCAGACGGCTGCGATCCAGCCCGGCGATGCCGTGTACCATCGCGGCCAGGCTGCCCTTCATATCCGCGCTGCCTCGCCCGTGCAAAGCGCCGTCGGCCACGTCGCCGCTGAGCGGGTTCCGTTCCCAGGGCACGCCGGGCGAGACGCCCACAGTGTCCGTGTGTGCGTCAAAGAGGACGGTCGGCCCCGGCGCGGCCCCCTCCACAACGCCGATGACGTTGCCGCAGGCGTCGCTCCACACCCGGTCAAAGCCCAGGCTGCGCATCTCCGCCTCCACCCGGCGGGCCACTGCGCCCTCCTGCCCGCTCAGGCTGGGGATGCGCACCAGGTCTTGGGTGAAAGTTATCAACTTTTCTCTGTTCACACTGCCTCCTATTCACAAATAAGAACACGGATTGACACGGATGGGACGGATTTACACGGATTTCCAATCAGTTCTTCATACGCTGTCGTGCGCCACGGAGGATGAAAAGCGGAACGCAGCGCCCAGAGGGCACCCGCAGAAACCACAGATTTGCGCAGATTTTTATCCGTGAAAATCCGTGTCCATCTGTGTCAATCCGTGTCCTTTTTTCAGGGCAGCGTAGATCATTTCGATCATGAAAATTTGCGTCCGCTCGTTTTTCGGCTATATGACGGCCAGAATCCGCTCGGCGATGGCGTCGATCAGCGCTTCCAGGCAGCCGGGGGCCAGGATCGACGGCTCCTCCTGATAGAGTCCCAGCCCATAGCGATCCCGGGGCAACAGATAGGCCACGTGCATATCCCCGGAGAGAGGGGAGACGAAAATTGTCTCGTCCGGGAAGCGCCTACGCAGCTCCGTCTGCAAGAGGCTGTAGGGTTCACCGCCACAGGTGACCCAGACCGCATCCCCCAGCCGGTAGACCGCGCAGTGGAGTGGGGCGCTTCCCCCCGCCGGGATGTGTTGCAGACGGGCCAGCCAGCGCCGGGAGCGCTCGGCCATGGCTCTGGCCTCCCTGGCCTCTTCGTTTCTGCCCTCTTTCAGCGCCTCCTCCCAACGGCTCTCCCACTCCTCCACCTCAGCGCTCAGCCTGTCCGGATTAGGTCTGGCTCTGGTGGGCAGGTGAACAGCAAAGCCGCCTCCGTTCATCCGGCTGCTCTCTGCCCTGCGCCGGTAGTCGTGGGGGATATAGGCCCACGCGCCCAGCGTCGCCCCAGAGACAACTGGCCCGGCGTAGGCGAAGTCCGCGGCCGGCGGCCCCAGGCTGGAGAGTGCGGAGAGTGCGGCGTAGGCCACTTCCCGCCCGTTGCGATCCGCCGCCGCCGGGTCGCCCACAAAGCCCTGCACCGGCCCCAGATCGCCGCACGCACCCTGCAGAAAGAGGCAGGGCGCGCCGGTCTGATCTTCCACCGTCTCGCGCAGGCTGCCCACGTAATCCGGGCTGATCAGTTGGTTCTCCCAGGCCAGAGTCGTCGGGTGGCAGGCGTAGTTGACCAGCGTTGCCAGCAGCGCGCCCTTCGCATCTGTCACCCGCCCCACCAGCAGCGTGTCGTCGGCGGGGGTGGCCGGGTTGAAGCCGCAGACGAAAATCCCCCGTTCGTCATCCCAGCAGTCCCGATTGGCCGCCATCCCGCAGCGTCCGGCAGCGTAGCTGATCACCGCGTCCTGCACTACGTCTACCGTCTCTCGGCTGATGCGACCCACGGCTGCGCTCAGTTCGGCCAGATAACCGGGGATGAGATCACCGCCGGGCAGGGGGATGCGGTCCGGGGTCATCATTCCCGCGGAATGGGTGTGGGAAAAGGTGATGACCACATTTGCGGCGGGAAGGCCGCTAGCCTGGGCTGCTGTGCGGGTAAGTTCATCCAGTTCGTTCTTGCCCAGCCCCACCAGATCGATGAGCAGGCGCAGCAGACCGGGGCCGTCACCGGCGCGGGGAAGCAGGGCGATGGCGTCGGCGTAGAGGGGGCGATGGACGCCCGCGGCCCGGTCGTGGCTGGCCGCGCCCCACATCCGGTGATAGATGCCTACGGGCGGGGTCACATCGGCCCGGGCTGTGCCAAAGCGCAAGCGGGAGGTTGGGGTTTGGCGTGTGGTGGTTGTCATTGGCGCTGCTCCTTTTATAACGCAAGCTGTTAGCTTGCGCCGGGTGCGGGCTAACAGCCCGCGTTACAACAGATCCCGCAGCCGTTCGTTGCCCGGCGCGGCGGGATAGAACTCGAACTCCCAGAGATAATTTTCCGGGTCACTGCCGTAGAAAAACTCTACCCGCCCGGCCACGTCGTCCACATCCAGAGTCTGCAACCCAAACGCTGGGATTGCCTGCAAATGGGCGCGCCAGCCGGGCAGATCGCCGGTGATCAATCCCACCGTCACTAGCTTCTCCGGCGCGTAGGCATGCAGCCCCACGCCCGCCTGCACCGGGCCGATGAAACTGCTGCCGCCGGCCGCGCAGACCTTCGCAAAGCTCTGATCGACCAGCAACTCCAGCCCCAACTGCTTTGCCAAAAAGTGTTCAGCCAGCGCCGTCTGTTTGTAGTAGAGCCAGAGGATTGTAGCAGAGAGGGGCAGATTGTCGGGTATACCCGTGCGTAACGGGTTGATCTCTCCCAGCAAAGGGAGCAAGCGGTCGTTTTCCGGGTGGGGGTTGAAGCGCTCGAATTCGAGAAAGTAACCCGCCGGGTCGAGAGCCACAAAGCCCTCGTGGGCCTTTGCCCTGTCCGATTTCAGCGGGTGGCGGATGGGAACGTCCCGGCTTTGTAAATACCTGTCCCACCCCTCCACTTCGTCGGTGATAAAGGCCAGCGTCACGGCTTTGGGTTCGTCCGCACTGTGCAGGCTATGGGCGATGTCCATCAGCGTCAGAAAAGAGGCGGGCGCG
>JACQGT010000304.1 GCA_016199425.1 Chloroflexota bacterium | reverse complement strand
GAGCAGGTGTTCATATAGACGCTGCGTTCCAGACCGGGAAATTCGGCGCGCCAGCGGGCGGTGAGGGAATTGGATGAGGATTGTTGCATGGGAGATAGGGCTTCGTGTGGGATTCGTATAGTTAGAGATTGAAGTGATGAGCGATAGAACAGAGTTTATCGGCAATAGGGTTTTGGACAGGATTTACAAGCTAAACAGGAGGATCACTACTCCTGTAAATCCCGTAAATCCTGTTCATCCTATGTATTGCCGATAATGTCTAACGGCGCGGTTCAGCCGCCGCGCAAGCGCGAGCGAAGGCGAGCGCGAAGCGCGGTCGGCTGCAACCGCTGGTTAGCGGGCGACTTATTGTTTGGGTGGGCCATTGCGAATCCGCTCTTGGCCTTTCGCAAACGGCCCCCATATTCCTTCAAGCCACCAGGTTGCTCCTGCCTCTATATACGGCTGAACTCGCGCAAATCCTTCCTCTGGGTTGGACGGTGTTTTACCGGCAAAGGCGATGTCAATAGGATCAGCACGTTCACGATGAGCTGTCACGTAAACGATGACTTCCTTGAGTTCTGCCGGTGCTAAAACCTCGCCCGTCACCTTCTCTGTGCCAACATATAAACCATCCCACTGTGCTGCCCTGCGGAATGGCCTGCGATTCGGCCAGAAACCGGCAATCCAGACAGGAATCCTGGGTGATTGAACTGGCCTGGGCAGAAATCGCACTGCGTTCACCTGATAATGCTTCCCCCGGAAGTCGAAAGGCTCACCGGTCCACAGGCCATCTAGGATTGCCAAGCCTTCATCTAATTTCTCGGCGCGAATCTTGGGGTCAGCTTCTTGTCCAAGAGCAGTAAACTCCTGTGCTTCAAAGCCCAAGCCTGCCCCGAAGATGAGCCGCCCCTTGGACAAATGGTCTAACGCGACTGTCTGGCGGGCGACTTGCCACGGATGCCGTCGGGCAAGGGCTGTGACCAAAGCCCCGATTCTGATGTGCTTGGTCTGCATCGCAATGGCGGCCAGCGCAATCCAGGGATCAGTCGTAGGCTCATCATGGAGAAGGCCGTCCTGCACAAAGAAGCCATCCCAGCCCGATTCTTCGGCTTCAACTGCCAAATCAGCCAACTTGTGCGGGTTGGCATATTCGCCGTGGATGAACACGTCAAGACCGTATTTCATTAAACCACGCTTCAACGAAGTGCAAGGGCATTTACCTGGGAGCCCGCTAACTATTATTATACGGAATCATTCCGCATAACTACCCCAAATGGGCATAATCACGGAAAAGTTTCCGCATATATCGCTATTTGGTGGTTATATGTTATATATGGAAACTTTTCCACATAAGTACCCATTTCAAGCGTGAATAGCGCCGCATATGCGGAAAATTTCTCAATCGTACACGGCTTACTTGCAGTGATGCGTGATAGAAACATAGAGTTCTACAGATTGCGGGAGTCACTTCCCAGCCATCGAAAAGTATGGATCTCAAAGTAGCATCACTTTTGAGATTGGGATTCAGTAGCCAATCCCCAATCTCCAATCGTTTGCATAACCACATCCGGCACATCGGACATAATCACATCCACACCCAGCGCGGCCAGCCGTCGGGCTTCGTCGGGATCATTGACTGTCCAGGTGTTGACGTAGTGGCCCTGGCTGCGCGCCCAACGCATATAGGCTTCGTCGATCTGGGCGTGGTGGGGGTGCAGTGCTTCCGGGGCAATCAGCGGCCCCAGCCAGGCCCGGCGCAGAAAGATGGGCAGATCGCCGGAATAGAGCAAGCCCAGAGCAATGGAAGGATCAGCCCAGCGCACTTTCATCAGCGCGATGGGGTTGAAACTGGAGACGATCACCTGCTCGTGCAGTTTGCGCCGCTGCATCATCTGCACCAGCAGCTCCACCTCCGGCCCGCCGTCCCAGTCCATATTTTTGATCTCCACATTCACCCGGCAGCGATCCCCCACCGTATCGAAGACCTGCTCCAGAGTGGGGATGGGCGTCCCGGCGAAGGATTCGTGGAAGCGGATGCCTGCGTCCACATCTTTTAGCTGGGCCAATGTGTGCTCCCGCAGCGGACCGTTGCCGGTGGTGGTGCGCTCCAACCGAAAGTCGTGGAGGACGACCAGATGGCCGTCGGCTGTAGCCTGGGTGTCCAGTTCGATCCCGGCCGCGCCCATCTCGACGGCCTTTTGAAAGGCCGGCAGGGTGTTTTCCGGCGCAACTGCTTTGGCCCCCCGGTGGGCGAAAACCTGTGTGGGGTTGGGCATAGATTCGTTTGATCAGCCTCCAAAGATGCGGGACAGGAGTCCCTTTTTCTTTTTGAGCGGCGGGGGCGGAGGCGGCAGTTCGATCTCCAACTGCGGCTCTTCTTCGCCGATGCCCAATTGGGCCTTCAGTTCAGGGGTCATCATTTCCGGGGTCCACATGGGTTCCCAGACGATATGCACATCCACCGAGGCCGCGCCCTCGGCTGCGATCACTTTTTGCACGTTCTCAATGATTTCGGGTCCCATTGGGCAGTGGGGTGTGGTGAGCGTCATCGTCACCCGCGCCTGTTGATCGGGCAACACCTCGATGCCGTAGACCAACCCCAAATCGACGATATTCTCGAAGATTTCCGGGTCGATCACCTGTTTCAGTGCTTCACGTAGTCTGTCGGGCTGCAATGGATCACTCATTGTTGCTTCTTTCGTCGGTTTCGGTCGCGGCACGGTTTGTCCATTTTCAGTAGACCGCAGAGCGCAGACCACCGACCGCGCTGGGAGTCGTAGGTTGGGTTCTCCCGGCAAGAGAGCGCCCTCTACGAGACCAGCCTGTACCGGGAGAACCCAACACACTGCAATCCACTGATTTTACCCCAGAAGGGGAAGGCCGAGAAACCGCGAGGTTCGCCCCAATTGACTTCTCTAATCTGCGGGGCTATCATATCCGCTGATGGTTATTCAGCCATCAGGCCAGCGCCGGTTGAGCGGTGTCCTTGAGCTTTGTCGAAGGGTAGGCCGCATTTGGGCCGTATCGAAACCAAGCGGG
>JACQGT010000289.1 GCA_016199425.1 Chloroflexota bacterium | reverse complement strand
GGTGGATTCTCTGGTGATCGATCCCCACAAGCACGGGCTGCAACCCTACGGCTGCGGCTGTGTGATCTTCCAGGACCCAGACGTGGGCGCGCTCTACAAACACGACTCGCCCTACACTTATTTTAGTTCGGCGGAGCTGCATCTGGGCGAAATCAGCCTGGAATGTTCCAGGGCCGGCGCGTCGGCGGTGGCGCTGTGGACCACCCAACGGCTGCTGCCCCTGATGCGGGGCGGTGAATTTGCCGGGATGCTGGCGAAATGTCGCGAGGCGGCCTGCGTCCTGGGCGACAAAATTGCCGGGGATGACCAGTGGATGCTGGCCTTTGAGCCGGAACTGGACATTGTGGTCTGGGCGCAGCGGGGGGAGAGCGCCAGTGAGATTTCCCGGCGCTCGCGGGCGATCTTTGAGGCCGCCGCTTCCCAGGATTTGCATCTGGCCGTGGCGACCTTCCCGGCGGCGCTGCTGGCAGAGTGCTGGCCATCGGTGGTCTGGGATCAGGAAAATGTGGCCTGTCTGCGTTCGTGTCTGATGAAAGCGGAGCATCGGGATTGGGTGGAAGAGATTTGGACGCGATTGTTGGCCGCGACCGCAGAGATATGCAAATCGTAGGTTGGGTTCTTCCGGCAGAGGTTCGAAGGGCTTTCCGTGCAGTTTGCGCCGGAAGAACCCAACCTATGCCGCCTATGCCGCTGAGAAGGAGCAGCCAGGGCGGACCCTCTGCGTTTCAGTGTTAGGGCGAGTGGGACGGATAGACGTTACCCTTCCAGCAGCAGCCGCTCCGGCTCTTCGATGAGTTCTTTGATCTTGACCAGGAATTGCACGGCTTCCCGGCCATCCACAATGCGGTGGTCGTAGCTCAGGGCCAGATACATCATCGGGCGGGCGACGATAGCGCCGGCGATTACCACCGGGCGTTCTTCGATTTTGTGCAGGCCGAGAATCGCCACCTGGGGCGGGTTGAGAATCGGCGTGCTGAGCATCGACCCAAAGACGCCGCCGTTCGTGATCGTAAATGTTCCGCCCTGCAAGTCGGCCAGGGAGAGGCTACCCACCTGGCTCTTCTGGGCCAGGACGCGGATGCTCTGCTCGATCTGGGCGAAGGACATCCGATCCGCGTCGCGCAGGACAGGCACCACCAGCCCCTCCTCTGCGCCGACGGCGATGCCAATGTCGTAATAGCGTTTTAGAACAATCTCATCGCCGTCGATCTCGGCGTTGGCGTGGGGGAAGGTCTTCAGCGCGCCGATGGCGGCTTTGGTGAAGAAAGACATAAAGCCCAGGCGCACGCCGTACTGCTTTTCGAAGCTCTCCTGGCGGCGTTTGCGCAGATCCATCACCGCCGACATATCCACCTCGTTGAAGGTCGTCAGCATCGCCGCGTTGTGCTGGGCTTCCACCAGCCGTTGGGCAATCGTGCGCCTCCGGCGGGAGAGCTTGACCCGTTCTTCCCGGTCCGCGCTGGGGCGGGCAAAGAGGGAAAGCGTGGGGGCGGACGAAGCGGCAGGGGGATGGGATGATGGGATGATGGGAGATGGGCTGATGGGGGGGGTGAGCGCGGTATGGGCAGCCATCGCCTTTTCCACATCCTCTTTCGTCACCCGCCCGCCGCTGCCGCTGCCGGAGATGTGGGCCACGTCCACGCCCGCGTCCGCGGCCATGCGCCGGGCCACGGGTGTCGCCTTCGATTCGGTCTCTGGCTCAACCGCCGCTTCTGTTGCGCGCGGGAGCGCCTCGGCAGTTTCAGCTTGCGCACCTGCTTCCAGCCGTCCCAGCACATCCCCGATCTTCACATCCGCACCCGCTTGCACAAGAATTTCAGCCAGCACGCCGTCCCACTCTGCGGCCACTTCCAAATCCACTTTGTCGGTCTCCAACTCAACGAGAGGCCGGCCCGCCTTCACAGCCGCGCCCGCCTCCACCAGCCAGCGGCCCACCGTCGCTTCAATGACCGATTCACCCATTGCGGGCACGCGTATTTCGATGCTCATTGCTCAACTCCCTAAACAAACACATTCACGGACCGAAAAGAAAATGCCCAAAAGAAAATACGGACACGGATGCGCACGGATTGTCAGGATTTACACGGATTCAATCTGCGAAAATCTGCGTACAGTTCTTTCTCCACCGATTATCAGTAGACCGCAACGGGTGGAGAGATTATCAGCGGTCCGCCGTCTGTCGTCTGCGGTCTACTGATTATACCACCACAAAGGCTTCCTCGATCAGCGCTTTCTGGTTGACCGCGTGCCAGGCCGACGAACCCTCTGCCGGGCTGGAGCGGGCGGGACGGCCCACGTAGCGCAGGGGAATCCGGTGCTGGAGCAGGTCGTGCAGGTGGGGATAGACGAATTCCCACGCCCCCATCGTACGCGGCTCCTCTTGCAGCCAGACCACCTCCTCAGCGTCGGCGTACCGGGCCAGAATCTCCTCCACTTCGGCAGTCGGAAAGGGGTAGAGTTGCTCCACCCGAACAATCGCCAATGCCGAGCGGTTCTCCGACGAATGGTCCAACAGGTCAATCGCCACTTTGCCAGAGCAGAGGATCAGCCGCCGCACGGAATCGGGCGCGGCGTCCCGGTCATCCAACACAGGCTGCCAGCGCCCCTCGGCCAGTTCCCGGGGTGTGGAGGCAGCGAGCGGATGGCGCAGCAGACTCTTGGGTGTCATCACCACCAGCGGCAGGGGATCGGTCTTCAGGAGCAGGGCCTGACGGCGCAGCAGGTGGTAGTATTGGGCCGCGGTCGTCGGGTAGGCAACGCGCAGATTTGTCTCGGCCGCGGCCTGTAAAAAGCGCTCCAACCGCCCGGTCGAGTGATCCGGCCCTGCGCCCTCGTAGCCGTGGGGCAGGAGCAGCACCAGCGAGGGCGTCTGCTCCCACTTGGCTCGCCCGGAGGTGACGAACTCGTCCAGCATTGCCTGGGCCACATTCACAAAATCGCCGTACTGGGCCTCCCACACGACCAGCCGTTCCGGGGCCTGGATGTTGTAGCCGTACTCAAAGCCAATCGCCGCCGCTTCACTCAACGGGCTGTTGACGATCTCGAAGGCGGCCTGGGCCTGGGGGAAAATTTGCAAGGGCACGCAGGTTGCCCCGTTCTGCGGGTCGTGCAGTACCCCGTGGCGGTGGCTGAAAGTGCCCCGCGCTGCGTCCTCGCCGGTCAGACGCACGGCGATGCCCGCAGCCAGAATCGAGGCCAGGGCCAACTGCTCGGC
>JACQGT010000288.1 GCA_016199425.1 Chloroflexota bacterium | reverse complement strand
GGTAACTGTGCAGCCAGGAGAAGAAAGGGACGCAGATTTTCATGATCTGAATTGATCTGCGCAGATCAATTCAGATCATGAAAATCTGCGTCCCTTTCTTCTCCTGGCTGCACAGTTACCCGTCGTTTGACACGGGTATTCCCGATCCACTTTGACCGTATCGTTCCGCCCGTGCTACAATCCAGTGCATTGTGGGGTCTGGCAGTGGATCGGTAGAGGCAGAAGCGATGGGTAGAGCGCGGGCAATCCCCTGGCACGAGTGGATTGGGAGTGTAGAGAAGGGCGAGCCGGTCGATGGCGGTGGCCTGGACCTGGCGATTGTCATCCTGAACTACAATACCCAGGAATTGTTGCGGGCCTGTCTGGGTTCGGTTTACGCTGCGCAAGGTGCGTTCAGTTACACCCTCTGTGTGGTGGACAACGCCAGCCAGGACCAGAGCAGTCAGATGGTGGCGGAACACTTCCCCCAGGCCGGTCTGATCGCCAGCCAGGAGAATCGGGGCTACAGCGCGGGGAATAACTGGGCTGTGCGCCAATTGGGTTTCGACAACCCGTCACACGACGCGGCCCATCTGCCCCGCTATCTGCTGCTGCTCAACCCGGACACACTGTTGCCGCCGGATGCTCTGGCCCGGATGATTGCTTTTATGGACGAGCGCCCCCGCGTGGGTGTAGCGGGACCCCGGCTGCGCAGGCCGGACGGCTCGCTGGACCGGGCCTGTCGGCGCAGCTTTCCAACGCCGTCGGTCAGTTTCTTCCGCATGACGGGGCTGAGCCGTCTCTTTCCCCGCAGCAGACTTTTCAACGCCTACAATCTGGAATATCTGCCCGAGGACGCCGTACACCCCGTGGATGCGGTGGTGGGGGCCTATATGCAGGTGCGCCGGGAGACGATCCAGCAGGTGGGTCTGCTGGACGAAGCCTATTTTATGTATGGCGAGGATTTGGACTGGGCCAAGCGCGCCAAAGATGGCGGCTGGGAGGTCTGGTACAACGGCCAGGTGGAGATCACCCACGTGAAAGAGGCCGCCAGCAAACGCAGCCGCAAGGCTCGCGTGGCTTTCTACGAGGCCATGTGGATCTTCTATCGCAAACATTACCGGGCGGGGACACCCTGGCTGCTGGACAAAGCAGTGCTGGCCGGGATCGCGCTCTTGGGCGGGGTGGATGTGGCCGGGCGCATCTGGCAGACGATTGGTGAACGAATGGCTCGCCCAACGCCATCTGTATGATTCCTTTGTCAGCCAGAAACGTGAAACGTGAGAACAGACGGCGATCTCACGTTTCACGCTTCCTCGACTCTCTTTGGCTTGCTGCAATGCTATCTTAGGTAATCGAAAAGACTATCCATGCAACAGGGCTTGACGACGAGTCCAATCGAAGAATATCGAGTGCGCCGGGCGCAACGTCCGGGGCTGATGAAGCGTCCCCAACTGCTTTTTATGCTGGCATTGATGGGCGTAGACATCACCGGCGTCTGGCTGAGCTTCTGGCTAGGCTATCAGGTGATCCAAAACGATCCCAACACAGTGATCGGTCCCTTCTATGAATTTTGGCCTCTGCCCGCCTTTGCCGGTGGCCTGCTGCTGCTCTCTTTCTTTACCCAGCGTATGTACCAGCGGCGCAGGCCCATTGCCCACCTGGACGAATCCTACCGCATCGCCACCCTGACCACCCTCAGCTTCCTGCTTTCAGTCGCTATCACTTCCCTGATCTGGCCTGATTTTACCTATCATCGGATGCTGATAGCTCTGGCCTGGCTCTTTGCCACGGGGCTTTTGACCATCGGGCGGGTGATCCACGCACGCATCCAATGGCGGGCGCAGGCCCAGGGCGTGGGTGACGACCGGGTGCTGCTGGTGGGCGCGGGCGAGGTAGGCCAGATGATTCTGCACAAGATTATCACCAACCCCAAGCTGGGTTTTCAGGTGATTGGTATCATCGACAATGGCAACCGGCGTTCTGTGCTAGGTGTGCCGGTCATCGGGGCTGTCGCCGATATCCCCCGGGTCATCGACGAATACGCGGTGGACGAGGTGATTATTGGCTTGCCCGAAAGCAGCCACCAGGAGATTGTGGGTATTATCAGCCTGTGCGAACGGGAGAAAGTGGGAATTCGGGTCTTTCCCGACGTTTTCCAGATTATGGCGAGTGAGGTCACCATCGGCGATCTGGGCGGTCTGCCTCTGCTCACCATCCGGGATGTGGCTCTGCAGGGCTGGCGGCTGACGCTGAAACGGGGTATGGACATTCTGCTCAGCGGCGCGGGGCTGGTCATTCTCAGTCCGTTTATGCTCTTTGTGGCGCTGCTGATCAAATTGGACAGCCCAGGCGCTGTCTTCTATTCTCAGGAGCGGATGGGATTGGATGCCCGCCCCTTTCGGATTGTGAAATTTCGTTCCATGCGCCAGGACGCCGAACAGCAGGGGCCAGGCTGGACAAAGGAAGACGATCCCCGGCGCACGAAGTTGGGCACATTTCTGCGCCGTTTCAACATCGACGAATTGCCCCAACTGATCAACGTGCTGGTCGGGGATATGAGTCTGGTTGGCCCCCGGCCCGAACGGCCCATCTACGTGGAGCAATTCCGCCAGCGCATCCCCCGCTATATGGACCGCCACCGGGAGAAAGCGGGCATGACCGGCTGGGCCCAGGTGAACGGGCTGCGTGGGGATACCTCCATCGTCGAACGCACCAAATACGATCTCTGGTATATCGAGAATTGGTCGCTGACCCTGGACATCAAAATTATCCTGCGCACAATTATGCAGACGATTGTCGACAGCGGGGGGAATGCCTATTAGCGAACGGCGATCAGCGACTGGCGATTGGGGACCTACACGTGTCTATTTCCAGTCGCCAGTCGCTAATCCCCAGTCGCCGTTTATGCCATTTCCTTTGACAGCATCCGCCTCGGATGCTATGATGCGTTTATTGATCGATTAGCACTCTTACAGCGCGAGTGCCAGCTATAAGAGCAATGATATGTCTTCCGACCCGGTGAGCGAACGGCGCAAAGATCTGTTGCGCATCGTCGTACAAGAATATGTGGATTCTGCCCAGCCAGTCGCCAGCCAGTCCATCGCGGACAAGTACAATCTGGGCGTCAGTTCGGCCACCATCCGCAACGATATGGCCGCGCTGGAGCGGGACGGTCTGCTTACCCATCCCCACACCAGCGCGGGGCGGGTTCCCACAGACGCGGGCTACCGCTATTTTGTGCGCCACCTGGTCCCCAATATGGAGTTGCCTTTCAGCGAGCGACGGATGATCCGCCGCCAGTTCCACCAGTCCCGGCGAGAGATCGACCAGTGGCTGCGTTTGAGTACGGCGGTCCTTTCCCAGGCGTCGAACGCCGCGGCCCTGGCTACCACCCCCCGGGCGGTGCATAGCCGGATCAAACATCTGGAACTCATCGGCATCCGGGATGCAGTGATGCTGCTGGTGCTGGTCTTGGAAGAGGGCGCAGTGAAGCAGCAGATCGTCTCGTTGGACGGTCCTGTGACCCAGGACGAACTCAGCCAGACCAGCAATGAATTGAACGAGCAACTGGCCGGCGCGGATGTGGCGCGCATTGCGACGTGGTTTCCTCTGCTCACCCCTTTGGGACAGGACGTGGCGCATCTGCTGGTGGATATGATGAAACGGCTGGATGGCAGGGAAGGGGAGCGCATCTACCGGGACGGATTGGCGCAGATTTTGGAAGCGCCGGAATTTTCCGAAGGCGAAACTGCGCGCCGGGTGGTGAAGGTGATGGAACAGGGTTCTTTGCTGGAAGAGATTCTGGACCAGTTGGTAGAGATCAACGATGTCCAGGTGCTGATTGCCGGGGAAGGGCGCTTTGTCGAACTCCAGGACATCAGTCTGGTGTTGACCCAATACGGCATCGAGAATCAGGTGACGGGGATGATCGGCGTCATCGGTCCCCTGCGTATGCCCTATGGCCGCACAATCGGCGCGGTGCGCTACGTGGCCGCGCTGATGAGCGATTTAATGCACGAGTTTTACGGAAGCCAGTAATGATTTTTCTAACCATTCAGTCCGGAGAAGAGAGGGACGCAGATCAATCTGATTTACACGCAGATCAGCGCTGATCAATTCAGATCAGAAAAATCTGCGTCCTCTCTTCTTTTCAAACAGACGAGCGAATAGACGAAATGATGAACAAAAAATTGATCAACGAAGAAGCCGCAGCCCTGGAAGAAGCAATAGCGGCTGTCGAGAGTAAGACGCCCTATCTCAACGGCGATGGGGTTGTGACGATTGAGATGGATGGCGCAGTGGTGGATGAGAGGGCCGTCGCCGAAGTGGTGGTCGAGACGTCTGTGGAGACGATTGCCCGGCTGGAAGCTGAATTGGCCGCGGTCCAGGCCCAGGCCGACGAAGCCATCGACCGGATGCAACGCATCGCCGCGGATTTTCAGAACACCCGCAAACGCCAGGAACGGCTGCTCCAGGAGAGTCTGGAGCGGGCTACCCAGCGGTTATTGATTGCCCTGCTGCCTGTGCAGGACGATTTTGACCTGGCCTTTCGAAACCTGCCCGACAGACTTTCCCAAGAGGAAATGGCGTGGGTGGATGGATTCCGGCGCATCCACGGCAAGCTGAGTACTATTCTGACTGACGAGGGGGTAACGGTCGTTGAAACAGAAGGGCCTTTTAACCCCAATCGCCACGAAGCTGTGACCAACGAACCGAGCGATGATGTGGAGAGCGGTCACATCATCGCTACCCTGCGCACAGGCTACGTTCTGAAAGAGCGGGTGTTGCGTCCGGCGCTGGTGCGGGTGGCGCAGTAGAGCCGAAACGGTCCGGCTTGTGGCGCAGGATTGCAGGTGATGTAACCCGATTCCACCGGAACAGAAAATGATCGTGAAACGTGAGATCAGACAGTACTCTCACGCTTCACGATTCACGTTTCATTGGGTCAGAACAAGCGCATCGCAGACCGTTCTTGTAAAGGTAGAGACGACAATGGCAGCCATGCACGTGCTTGCCAATCCAGCGAACCAGAGGATCGAGCGGGGGGTGCGTCCCTTTGACATCGGGCGGGATTTGCGCCCGGTGGCCCGGCTCATTGCGGATGCCTTTGCCGACGAGTTGGATGTGCAGGGCGAGGCGGCTCTACGTGAGTTGCGGATTATGGGCCACATGAGCGGGCTGGTGCGCCTGCTCTCCCGCAGCACAGGGGAATTCCAGGACGTTTTCAACGGCTTTGTCTGGATCGAGGACGGCAAGCTGGTGGGGAATGTGACTGTGCAGCGGGCAGCCAGCGGCAGTGGACGCTGGCAGATTGCCAATGTAGCTGTTGATCCCAACTACCGGGGACGGGGCATCAGCCGGGGGCTGATGGAGACGGCTCTGGACTATATCCGGGATATGGGCGGCACCTGGGCTGCGCTGCAAGTGCGGGAACAGAACCAGATTGCCCGGGGTCTCTACGACCGTCTGCGCTTCGAGACGATGGGCGGCACAGTGGAGATGCACTGCGAACGTACGCCCAAAGTCAATGGCCGCCCGGCCCTGCCGGGGTTGGCCCCCTTTTCCTCTGCGGACAGCACACTTCTCTACGATCTGGCGAACAGTGAACAGAGCGCGGAGTCCCAGTGGTGGCGGGCCGTGCGCCGGGTCGATTTCGACGTCCCCTTCGAGCAGGGCATCAGCGAGTGGTTCAGCCGCCTGGTGGGGCGGGATCGTATCTACCGGATGGCCCTGCGGGATTTCACCGCGCGTTTTGAGAGTGCGCTGATTTTGACCGCCCGGCGCTGGCAGGGGGAGCATTCTCTGCAAATTTTTGTGCGTCCCGAAGCCCAGGAACGCTACGAGCGGAAGTTGATCCTGTGGGCGCTCTCGACCCTGCAAGAGTATCCGGTCTGGCCGGTCACCACCACCCTTAACATCACCCACACCGCTGCCCGCTCCATTCTGGAAGAGTTCGGCTTTCAGGCCCGCACCACACTCTTGACAATGCGCCGGAAAATCAATTGATATTGGGTATTGGATATTTCGTTGGGGTGTTGGAGGGGCGTTCCTGGGTTTCTTGTCGGGGATGCAGAGACTGGAAGGGAGTTTCACAGCCCTTCGCTTTCCCTTTGCGCAAGCACCGATCACTTCGTTTTGTCCCGCGTCATCCCCACGAAATACCCAATACCCATTTCCCTGCGAGGCTTCTATGTCCAAGCTGATCATTCGTCTGGTTATCAACGCGGCCGCGCTGTGGGTGGCCGCCCAAGTGGTGCCGGGTATCCATCTGGGCGAGGGGCCAGAGGTGGCCGTCACCAGTCTGTTGCTGGTGGCGCTGATCTTTGGCCTGATCAACGCACTGATCAAACCCGTCGTCAAACTCGTCACCTGCCCAGCCTATATCCTCACCCTCGGCCTCTTCACCTTCATCGTCAACGCGCTGATGTTGCAACTCACCGCCTGGCTCTCCAACGGCGCGCTCACGATTGACCGCTTCCTGGACGCGCTCCTCGGCGGTATCGTCATCAGCATTGTCAGCACACTGCTGAGTATTTTTGTGGCTGACGAGGATTGAAGAAGATATTAGGTATTGGATATTAGATATTGGGTCAGGATGTCGCCACTACTCAATATCTAATCTCCAATACCCAATATCCCGCGTCAACCGTCTACCACTCATTTTAGGAGTACTCGTGCGCGCACGTTTCCTGCATCTGGCCGACTGCCATCTGGGCTACCGGCAGTATGGACACAAAGAACGCTTCAACGATTTCAGCAAAGCCTTCTACGCGGTGATGGAAGCCGCGGTGAGCGAGAAGGTCGATTTTGTGGTGCTGGCGGGCGACCTTTTCCAGAAGCGCTCCATCGACGCGTTGACCCTCAGCCACGCCATGCGCGGGCTGGAGCGGCTGCAACGGGCCGGGATTCCCTGTTTGGCTGTGGAAGGCAATCACGAACTGGCCTATTTCAACGACTCCATCGGCTGGATGCGCTTTCTGGCCGAGAGAGAATTGCTGATCCTACTGGACATCCCTTTTGAGGGCGGCAAACCCGATCTGCAACCCTACACCCGGCGTAACGGCGCTTATATCGACGTCAAACCGGGGCTGCGGGTCTATGGCCTGCGCTACTACGGCAGCAGCACAGCCAGCGCGGTGGCGAACATCGGCGCTGCCCTGGCCGAGGCGGATCGCACGGGCGTAGAGTATGCGATTTTCATCGCGCATACGGGCATCGAAGGGGTGCTGGCCGGAGAAGCGGGCGGGCTGACCCACCGGGAACTGGCCCCCCTGCGCCCCCACGTGGACTATTTGGCCCTGGGCCACGTCCACAAGCCCTTCGACTTTGACGGCTGGATCTACAACCCCGGCAGCCCGGAAACCTGCTCTATGACCGAAGCGGCCTGGCCGGAGCGGGGGTACTATTTGGTGGATGTGGATACGGAGCGCTCCCGAGACGGTTCTGCTCCCTCCCCCAAAGTGGGGGAGGGCCGGGGTGGGGGTAAT
>JACQGT010000287.1 GCA_016199425.1 Chloroflexota bacterium | reverse complement strand
CCTAACTCCTAACTCCTAACCCTTCCTCAGCACTACCTCGTCGTTGACCAAACCGGCCAGATAGGCGCGATCTGGGCTGAAGAGTTGTCCTGCTTCGTAGAGGGCGATGTCCTGGCTGAAGGAGGTGGCAAGGCTCTTTTCGTAGTTGCCCCCGGCCATCCACAGGGAGTGGGTGGCCCAGATAGCCCGGTTGAAGCACTCCTGGGCGATGGACCAGGCGCTTAGCAGCCGTTCTTCGCTTTTGCCGAGCAGTTTGCCTGGCCCCGCGTAGTAGGCGCGCACGATTGTCGTGTAATGGCTGCTGCTGGCTTCCGCCACAGAGACGGCGAAGGCCGCCGGGTCGCTGATAGCAACCGGCAGGGCCATTTCGCTGCCGGCGCGCAGACGTTCCAACCCAAAATCCCGCACATCAGCCTCAAAACTCTTGTGGCAGAGCATCTCATCAAACACCCGCCCTTCCCAGCGTTCCATTTGATCCGTGTGGAAGGGCTGGGTGAGATCGCAAATGTAGTGGCTGAGGACGCCCATTTCGTAGGCGACAAGCTGGCAGGGGCGGGTGGCGATGCCCTGCAAAAAGCGGGCGGCCTGCTTGTCCAGACGCAGATCGCCGGCGTGGGCCAACATCTCACGTAACAATTTCAATTTTTGCGCCACTTTGCTATGACCGTAGCCCACAAAACCCTGGCCTGTATGGGCCGCGCCCACGTGGTAGACGTGGTTTACGCTGTCTTTGTAGAGCTTGTCCGGCGCGACGACGCCCAGCACAAAGAAGCCTTTGTGCAGCCCCACCATCTGCTGGACAAACTCCGGCATGGCAGCCAGCGCGGCATCGGCCATCGTCTCGTGGGTGTTGCTGTACCAGGGGAAGTTGTATTGGGGTAGCATCGCCTGTTCCAGCGCCCGCTGGGTGGCCGGGGAGACGGCAGCCGCGCCCCGGCTGCGCGGCAGCTCGTCCAACTGGCGCAAGACTTCGGCCACCTGCTCGGCCCGGCTGCGGGATGGACCGGCGGAAAGTCCACGCGGGCGAGGCGGAATGGGGTGCTGGGCGCGGCTGCGGCGCATTCGCTCCATCAATGCCTGCTTGCGTGCCTGCTCAGCGGATGACGCATCATCGGAAATTGTGGGGGTCATCGGACACCTCCTGGGAAACAATCCTTGCCAGTAATTTGACGGGTAGGGGCGCAGCAAGCAGCGCCCCTACGGTTTCTGTCGGTTTTCAGGAAAGCCTGAAGGCAAACTGTCTTAGTATAACCCCATCGACGGACCTTGGAAAAACCGTGAAAATCGATCCCGCTTCCTCCACACCAGAAAACAGAGGCGCTGTCGGCTGGGCGCTGTTGGGAGCCAGCCGGGTGGCCCAGCAATTTCTGATCCCCGCGTTGCGCACCCAACCCCATCCCAGCGGTGAGCCAGGGCGCGGCGATGCACGCATTGTCGGCGTCTACAGCCACAGTTCACAGCGGGGCAACGCTTTTGCCGCCCACAACCGGCTGGCGCGCGCCTACGAAAACCTGGACGAACTGCTGGGCCGGGACGACGTAGACGCTGTTTACGCGAGCAGCCAGCCCCGCCATCAATACGCGTTGGCTCTGGTCGCGCTGGAAGCGGGCAAGCACGTCCTGTGTGAGACACCGATGGGTCTCTCGCTGAGTGAGGCCAACGCCCTGGAACGGGCGGCGCAAAGCCACGGGGTACTGCTCGTGCCCAACTTCGCCTATCGGGGCGACGCGGCCCTGGCGCGCATGGCCGAGATGGTGCGCGACTACGCCATCGGGGAATTGCTGGGCGGGCAGATCATCAATTGCGCGCCCTTGCCATCCGACCTGCAAACCTGGCGGCTGCGGCCCGACGGCGGCGGGGTGGTGCTGGATCGCACCATCCACGACATCGATCTGGTGCGCTGGCTCTTTGCCGACGAGGTGGATCAGGTGGCGGCATTGGCTTCCCGGCGCGTGTTGGGGCAGGACGTGGACGACGAGGTGGTGGTCAATCTGCGTCTGCGCCGGGGCGGGCAGTTGATCCAATGCCACGATTCCTTCGTCACACCCCATCGCTTCAGCAGTGTGGAACTCTACGGGGCGCGGGGGTCTCTGCGTGTCCACCACTGGTGGAGCAGGCGACGACCCAGCGAGCTGTTGTTCGTGCGCAACGACGCGGTGGAGGTGATTCCCGTGGATGGGCCGGACTACTACACGGCAACGTTGGCTGCCTTTCACCAGGCCGTGCAAAATCGGGCAAACAGCACATCCGGCACCGGCTTTCTGGCTTTGGCCAGCGATGGGGTTCGCAATCTGCAAGCGGCCCTGGCCGTCCTGGAATCGGCGCGCAACGGGTGGAGCGTACGGGTGGAATAGAGCGCGGGTAACTGTTCAGACCGGGAAGAGGGGGACGCAGATTTTCATGATCTGAATTGATCTGCGCTGATCTGCGAGAAATCAGGCGCTCGCCCTCTGGTCGCTGTGTCCGCTGTTTGATGGACCGAATGGTCACGAGTGTGGATTGAACGGATCGGTCAGTAGCTTAAATTCGATTCAGTTCAGTCAGCGATAACCCTTCTTCGCCAGAATAGAGCCAGCGCTCCAAATTGCCTTTGACCCGGGGCCAGTCACCGTCGGTCATGGCGAACCAGGCTGTGTCCCGGTTGCGTCCGCGCACAATCATATGCTGGCGGAAGATGCCCTCGAACTGGAAGCCCAGACGCAGCGCCGCGGCCCTCGAGCGGGCGTTGTGGCTGTCGCACTTCCATTCCACCCGCCGGTAGTGCAGGTGGTCGAAGGCTTCACAGAGCATCAGGTAGATGGATTCGGTGTTGACGGCTGTGCGCTGGGCTGCGGGCGCGTACCAGATGTTGCCCAACTCCACCCGGCGCTGGGTGGGCGCGATATTGAGAAAGCTGACGATCCCCACCCGTTTGCCTGCGCCCCGATCCGTCACTGTGAAAAAGAGAGGGTCGGTGGAAGTTTGGCACTGTTCCAGCCAGTGCTGCATCGCCTGCTGGTCGGCAAACGGGCCGGCTGTCATGTACGTCCACAACAGCTCGCGCACCGGGTCCCCGTGGGAGGCGGCGTAGAGTTCAGGCGTGTCGGCGGCGGGGTCTATGGGCGTAAGAGTGACAAACTGGCCGCTGTACTCCTGGCGACGGGGCGGGTCGGGGTTGTCAACGGGCGCAACCAGCGGACCGACGGGCAAACGATTCGAGGTAGAAGTGCTGGATGTCATCGGGTAGGAGCGCCTTGTGTATGAATGAGGAGACAAGAGTATAGACTGATTCCGGGTAACTATACAGGACTAGCGCCGGTTGAGTAGGCTGGGGCTGTTTCCAGCCGTATCGAAACCAAGCGGG
>JACQGT010000300.1 GCA_016199425.1 Chloroflexota bacterium | reverse complement strand
CTGGAGGTGGTGGGCGAGGCATCCAACGGTGTGGAGAGCCTGGCCCGCTATGCAGAACTGCGCCCGGATGTGGTGTTGATGGATGTGAAGATGCCGGAGATGGACGGGGTGGCCGCCACCCGTCAATTGCTGATCTCCCACCCGGAGGCCAAAGTCGTCATCCTGACCACCTTCGACGACGACGAGTACGTCTTTGAGGGCATCCGGGCCGGCGCGCTGGGCTACCTGCTCAAAGCTCTCTCCGGCGCAGAATTGGCCGACGCTATCCGCACGGTGGCCGCAGGCGGCGCGCTGATCGAGCCGTCCGTGGCGCGCAAAGTGATGGCCGAATTTGCCCGCACCAGCCACCCCTCCCCGCAAACAGCCGAGAAGCTCATCGAGCCGCTGTCGGAACGGGAGATCGACGTGCTGCGCCGGTTGGCGAATGGTCTTTCCAACCGGGAGATTGCCGGGCAGCTCTTCCTGGCCGAAGGGACTGTGAAGAATTACGTCTCCTCGGCCATGCAAAAGCTCGGCGTGCGCGATCGCACCCAGGCCGCCTTGCGGGCCAAAGAGTTGGGGTTACTGTAAAATGGACAAACCAATCGCTGTCGGCGCGACAGCCGAAATCTACGCCTGGGAAAACGGGCAAATCCTGAAGCTCTTTCGCCCGCGCTTTTCGGCGCAAACGGTGGAACGGGAAGCCCGCATCGCCCGGCTGATCCACGGGTCCGGCGCGCCTGTGCCCGCCGTGGGCGAAGTGGTGGAGATAGACGGGCGGGTCGGCCTGCTCTACGAGCGGATCGCCGGCGTGTCGATGCTGGCCGCGCTGGCAGCCCAACCCTGGCGTCTGGCTTCCTTCGCCCGCCAGTTGGCCGAACTCCAGGCCGGGCTACACGCCAACGCCGCGCCGGATGGTCTGCCCATCCAGCGGGAGCGGATGGGGGACAAAATCCGGGGCGCACAGGTGGCACCGGTGGAGTTGCGCCAACGGGCGCTGGCGCTGCTCGACAATCTGCCGGCCGGCCGCCAGCTTTGCCACGGCGATTTTCACCCGGACAATGTGCTGTTGACAGAGCGGGGCCCGGTGATCATCGACTGGATCGACGCCACGGCTGGCTATCCCCTGGCCGATGTGGCCCGCTCGTCTGTCCTGATCTATTTTTCTCAACCTGCCGAGGGCGTAGAGTTTGACTGGAAAGTGCGCCTGTTGCGCTACTGGTTTCACAAGATTTATCTGGCCCACTACCGGCGCTTGCATCCTTTCGCCGAGGACGAATTTGCCCGCTGGCGGCTGGTCAACGCGGCAGCCCGTCTCAGCGAAAATGTGCCGGAAGAAGAGTCGCTGTTGGCTTTATTGTAGGACGGAATGGTATTCCGTCCGCACTGGGCGGATTGCCCAATTGTAGGACGGAATGGTATTCCGTCCGCACTGGGTGGATTGCCCAATTGTAGGACGGAATGGTATTCCGTCCGCACTGGGCGGATTACCAATCCGCCCTACAGGAGAAAATTTCTATGCGCACCCACGCACGTCTTGTCATTGTCGGCGCCGGCATTGTCGGGGCCAGCGCAGCCTATCACCTGACCGCACTGGGCTGGCGGGATATTCTCGTCCTGGACAAGGGCGATCTCTTCGAGAACGACGGCTCCACCTCCCACGCGCCCGGCGGCGTCGTCGCCCTCAGCCACTCCAAACTGCTGACGCAGATGGCGATCTATTCGTCAGACCTCTTCCGCAGCCTGCGCCCCTACCGGGACGACCGCAACACCTTCAACGCAGTGGGCGGGTTGGAAGTCGCCATTTCTCCGGAACGCTGGCAGGATTTGAAACGGCTGCACGGCGAGGCGAAGTCCTTCCACGTGGAATCTCACCTGCTGACGCCCGCGGAAACCCAGGCCAAAATACCCTACGTCAACCCGGATGCAATTGTGGGTAGCCTCTTTGTGTCCAAAGGCGCCATCGTGGCCGGTTGGCACGTGACCGCAGCCCTGGCCCGCGACGCGGAGGCCACCGGCAGCGCGCGTTTCGTCGCCAACACCGGCGTGCGCGACATCGAAGTGGTCAACGGCCAGGTGCGGGCCGTTCTCACAGACAACCCGGATTTGCCCCGCATCGAGTGCGAGCAGGTGCTGCTCTGCACGAACATTTGGGGACCGCTGCTGGGGGACAAACTGGGGGTACGGCTGCCCCTGCTGGCTTTCGAACACCAGTACGTCATCACCGAACCCCTGGCCGAACTGGCCCATTTCGACCCCAGCAACAAAGAGCACGAGATGACCTGGCCGACGATGCGGGAATTGGATTCGGCCATGTACTACCGCCACCACTGGGACAGCTACGGGATCGGCAGCTACTGGCACAAGCCCCGGGCCATCCACCCGCGCCAGATTCGCAAGACGGCCATCCACGACTTCACCCCAGAGGATTTCCGCGCAGCCTGGGCGCAGGCCCAGCGGGTGATCCCCATTCTGCGGGACGCAAAGTTCCAACGCGCCTTCAACGGGATGTTCGCCTTCTCCGTGGACGGCTACCCCATCATCGGCGAATCCCACATCCGCGGCCTGTGGACGGCGGTGGCTTCGTGGATTACCCACGCCGGCGGGGTGGGCAAGAGCGTGGCCGAGTGGATGACCCACGGCCACGCCGAGTGGGATATGCGCCAATGCCACATCCACCGCTTCCAGCCCCACCAGACCACCGCCAGCTTTACGGAAGTGGTGACGAAGAAGAACTACCGGGAGGTCTACGACATCATCCACCCGGCCCAACCCATCACCGAACCCCGCAACGTGCGCCTGACCCCTTTCCACCCTCGCTTGAAAGAGCTGGAAGCCTCCTTCACTGCCTTTGCCGGGATGGAACTGCCCAACTGGTTCGAGTCCAACGGCCGCCTGCTGGAACAGTACGACGAGCGCATCCCCCGGCACACAGGCTGGGCGGGAGAGTGGTGGTCGCGCATTCAGGGTGTGGAGCATCTGGCGACGCGAGAAAATGTGGCCCTTTTCGATCTGAGCGGTCTGTCGATACTCGAAGTGAGCGGGGAGGGCGCGTGCGATTTCGTCAATACCCTGTGCAGCAACCAGTGTGATAGGCCCGCGGGCAGCGTCATCTACACCTCCTGGCTCACCCCCAGCGGCGGCGTGCGCCGT
>JACQGT010000290.1 GCA_016199425.1 Chloroflexota bacterium | reverse complement strand
CTCTGCTTCTACTGCCTGCTCTGCTTCTACTGCCTCTCCCGCCTCCGCTCTTTCTTCTGTCTCTGCTGGGGATTTGGCTGCCCGTCTGCGGCGCAATGTATCGCCCGTGCGCCGGTAGACATCGGAACCGATAAAGAGCAGAAAACCGCCCACCACCCCAGGAATCAGAACCGCGTAGAAGAGATTGATGAAGTAGACCAGCGGGTTGTGTTCTGGCGACGGCTCGAAGTGGCTGGTCCAGGAGGCCGGGAAGTTGGCGTTGGCATCCGGGTGACACTGCTGACAGGTGACCAGCAGATTCTCTTTGATCACCTGGGAATGCTCGTCGTCCGCGGGCAAAATGTTGTGGATGCCGTGACAGTCGTAGCAGACGGCTTTGTTGGTCTCCTGCCAGGGTGTCTGCTTCTCGAACAATTCCACTGTCGTGCCGTGGAAATCCGCCACATACGTGTCGAACACTTTTGTCGATATGTCATACTTCGCCATCAGCGTTTCGTCGGCGTGGCAACCCGCGCACAGGTCTGGTGATGTCACCCGGAACTGGGCCGTGCGCGGCGGCGGGATATTGTGAATTCCGTGACAATCGATGCATACAGGAACATCCGGGTTGTCTTCGCCCAACAGCGCCGCGCCGTGGACGCTCCCCGCGTACTGTTCGTTGATCGTCGAATGGCATTCCCCGCACGTCTCAGAAACGCGTTCCCGTGGCTCGTTGGGAGATTGAATGTTGTGACTGCCGTGACAGTCCGCACAGGAGGCCGCGGCCAACTCACCCCGCTCTCTGGCCGCCTCGTGTACGCCGTCGTGATCCAACGCGGCAATTTCTGTGTGACACTCCTGGCAGAGATCGCCCATCTCCAACGTCAGCCCCCGCACGTCCTCCACAGAGAGTGGCTGGTGGGGGAAGGCGTAACGCTCGGCGTCCCGGTGGCAACTGGTGCAGCGCAGGGGTGTATAGCCGTGTTCTGTCATGGATGAGCCATGCACCGAACCAGCCACTGCCACCGCTTCCACGTGCAGAGAGACGCTCTCCCCGGAAGGCAACTCCACACTGCTCTGCAACAACTGATGACAGTTGCGGCAACGCACATCTGCCGGGTAGATGGGTGCGTCGATGTGGCAGCTCTGGCAGTTCTGCTCCGGGCCGAAGTTGCGCACCAACTCCTCGTGGACCCGGTTGGTCTGGGGATCGTCGTAGGTCTGGTGGCAGTTTTGGCAGGTGGCGACTGGGTCCACGGCCAGGGAACCCGCCGGCGTCACCGAGTGGCCCTGGCCGTGACAATCGACACAGCCGGGCAGATTGGGATTCTCCCCCGCGTTCAGATGGCCGGGGTTGTGGCTCTCCAACGATTTGTGGCAGCCCTGGCAGCTCTGGCTGACCCGCTCCCCGTACTCCTCTCTGGTCGTGGCTGGATTGGGCAGATGGGGATAGCGATAGTTCGTGTCGTTGCGATGGCAATCGATGCAGTAGACCGGCTCTGCCGCACTACTGCCGTGGACCGACGCCAACAACTCCACCAGCCCCGCGTCCAGCGCAAGAGATTCGCCGGAGGGCAGGGGCAGGCTGTATTCGTTGTCGCCGTGACAACCCACACAGGGCGAGTCCGGCGGTGGCGGATTGGCAAAAACCGCGGTCGGGAGGGCCAACCAGAGGGCAAACAGGCATAGGGCAGCCACACAGAGGCTGATTGACCAGATAGTGTCCATGCCTCTGTGGGGCACAATCGGGAATGAAAACCGGGATGCAGCGCCCAGAAGATGCCCGACAGATTTTCGCAGACTGAATCCGTGTGAATCCGTCTTATCCGTGTCAATCCGTGTCCGTTTTTTCAGGCTAGAAACCGAAATTAAGATTCGGGTGCGCCGCTGTCGATCCATTGAATAATCCACTCCAATTCCTTGGGGGCAAGGCTGTTGGGATGGCCCTTGCGTTGATACTCAACCAGCAGACTCTCGGCAGCCGCGCCCGGCACAAACGCCGGTCCCAAATTGCCGCCTGCCATCAATTCCGCGTAGCTTTCCAGATGCAGCCCAGCCGTGCCGCCGTGACAGGCAACGCAGCGGGCCTGCAAAATCGGTCCCACCAGCGCGTCCCAGGTCAATTCGTTCTCCGGGTAAGTGGGCAGAAAATCGGCCAGCACGTTTGTCAATTCGATAATGTGGCTGGCATCCAGACCCGCGTAGGTCCATTCCGTGGCGTGACAGGCGCTGTTGGCGCAAAAACCGGAATTGTCGCTGCCACCCGGATTGGCGATGTTGTGGCAGCCTTCACACGTGCCGTCGAACTCGAAGCGATGGCGGCTGATCCAATTGCTGTCGATGTGGGACTCAGGCTCGAAGCTGCCTTCCAGCGTCAGTGGGGGCAAAGTTCCGTCCGGCCTACTCTCCACCGGAATGGTGTGGCAAAGATTGCATTCGATGCGAATGCTCTCCTGGGCCTCGTTCAGATGCTTGCCGTCGTGACAGCGGAAGCAGCCGGCCGAATCGTCGTGGCCCACATTGTTGGGGTGGGTCTCCCACGTCACATCCATATCCGGGAAGAACATCCGCTCGTAGATCGCCATCAGTTCGTCCACCGCGGCCGAGACTGTCGCCTGATTCTTGGCGTAGTAGTCCGGCCAGTTGGCCGCGTAATAGGCGTTCAGCCCCTGAACGGCCATGCGCGCCTCCTCTATATTCGGGTAGCCCCGGTCCATCACAGCCACCGCGTACTTTTTGATATACGGAATCTCCGGCGAGATCACCCCCCGGGCCAGCGCGTCGTCCAGCGCGTCGTCCGGCGTGGGGAAGGGATGCGATTCCCGGTTGTGGCAAGTCATACAGTCCATGATTTTAATGCTGGCCTGGTTCTGCTCGACAAAATCCACGGGCAGATCGACTTCCGTGTCTGTGAAAACCTCGCTGCGTCCGTCCGCGGCATAGGTCACCCGTACCCAGGGAATCTCCTGCTCCAGATGGGGATTGTCCGTGGCGATATATTCCACCTGATTTTCCACGTGCCAGTGAATGCCCTTGCCCTGGCCTTCCCGGTGGGTTCCCCCGCCGGTCTTGAAAGCCATATACATCACAGAGAGTTCGTTGTTCTTCTCGGCGTCGTAGCGCTTGAACTCGCGCAGGCTGTCGTCAGAGAATTTGGACGGGCTGTGGCAACGCTCACACGCTTGGGAGGCAGGGCGCAGTTTCTTGGAATAGATGGGCACTTCGTAGCTGGCCCCGATAAACTGGACGACGTGGCTGATGTCTTGAGCTTTGCGCGTGAATTGGGTGGCGATGTAATCCCGGCCAATGTGACAGTCCACACAGTTGACCCGGGAGTGAACGGAAACTTTGAATGACTCGTATTGGGGCGGCATTGTATGGCAGGATGTGCCGCAGAAGGCGGAACGGTTGGTGTATTCCCAGCCCGCGCCGGCCAGGGCAAAGACCACCAGCCCGGCAAAGACAACCGTTGCATAGGGCATCAGCCGCAGCCAGAGGGGCGCAGATCGCTCGGGTGTGATGAAGCGGTTGGCTCTATCGAGCATCGGATGCCCTCCTGGACCACAACGAACGCACAATCAACAGCAGCACAACCAGCCCGACCAGACCCAACCCGGAGAAAAAGATGGGTCGCACCCAGGCAAAGTCCACGTAGGCTTTGACCTCGTGGCGCTCACCCACCGAAGGCAGGGGCGTGGGCACCGGCGGCGAAGTGGGCGTGGGGCCAGGGGCAAAGATGTATTCCGTGCGTACAATCGAGTAATTTTCCACAGCCCAGTTAATTGTCTTCACCGCCCATTCTGCGGTTTCAGCCTGTTTCGTGTGACACTGGTTACAGGCGTTGGGCATCAACTCCAGCCCGCCGTGATCCAGCGTCCCCTGGGGGTTGGGCTGTTGGAAGGTGTGATTGTGAATGTCGTATGCAACTGCCGACGTGGCCATCAGCGGCATATGGCAGTTGTTGCAGGTGAAGTCCCGCTTTGTGATGGCCTGCTGGTGATAGGGGATGTGCCGGGCCAGGGTCGTCTTCTCCGCGTGGCAACCGCTGCACATCTCATTCGTGGGCAGCAGCGTCTGGGATGGCCCTTCGCCCTTCCCGTGGACGGCGTGGCAGGTAACGCAGCGCAGGCCATCCGGCCCTTGCATTTTATTGCTCAACATCCAGTCCGTGTATTGCTGGTTGTGGATTTTGGCGCTGCCGTTCGGCCAGCGGGTCGTCTCGTCGGCAGTAAATGTGAAGTGATCGGTCAGCGTGTCGCCGGGCCGATAGCTGGCCGGGAAAGGATGGCCCTCCGGCGCTGTGCCCCGGCTGTGGCAGGCCCCGCACACCTGATCGTCCGCCTGGTTGAAGACAGCCATTTCTTGCGGGTTGTCGGCGTGTGCCTCGCCCGGCCCGTGGCAATCCTCACAGCCGATGCCGAACTCCTGAAACTCCCAGGCCGCGGTCTCCAGCCCGGTCACGTGACAGAAGCTGCATTCGGTTCGCCAGTTGAGCGTCTCCCCCTCTGCCCGCTGATCGACCACCCACTCTTGGGTGGCGATGTTCCACTGCCCGGGCAACACCAACAGGTCGCCGGCGACGGTTTCGGTGATAAAGCGCTGCTGCCACTTTTCACCGATCACATACTTCACCTCTTCCATGCCAAAGGGCAGTTGTACGCCCGGCTGGTCAAAATCGGCCAAAACCGTTTCAGGATTCAAGCCCACGTCGTGGATTGTGCGGGCGTGGAGGGTATCCCGCCAGCCCAGGTAGTTGTCCGTGTGACAGCCCAGACAGCGGCGGCTGCCCACATACCCATCTGCGCCTGCGCCCAGACCAGTGCGAGGTGCAATCAGGTTCTCTGCCCAATTACTCTCTTTGTCCGTGTGACAGGTCAGGCAGTTGGGGGCCATCGTCTTTGCAATCTGCGCTACAGGTGCAACTGCGTGGCTGCCGTGGCAGTCGATGCAGTTGGGCAGTTCAGCCGCGGCTGCGTCAACCAGCGGCTGATCGTCCTCAGCGTTCTGGTGCAGAGGATTGTGCGGGTTGTGGCATTCCTGGCAGTTCTGCGCGGCCAGAGCGGTGTACTCTTCCAGGCTGTGGGCCGGCGTGGCCGGATGGGGATAGCGGTAGCGGGTCGGCCCCAGGTGGCAATTGCTGCAACTCACTGGCTGTTCGCCGCTGGGGGTATGGGGCGAGGCCGCCAGCTCCTCAGGCAGAGCCAGCAGAGACAACTCTTCGCCGGAGGGCAGGGTGAGCGTGCGCTGGTTGTCCTGATGACAGCCGACGCACGCGCCGTCCGGGGGGGGCGGGTCGGCGTAAACGGGCGCAACGTCTGCCGCGCCGAAGAAGACCAGCGCCGCCAGGAGCAGCGCCCCCCAGATGATCAATTTGAACTTACGGAAGTGGTTTCTTCCCATCATTCACCCAATCCGTCGGTTGCCGCTGGTAACTGTACAGGATCAGCGCCGGTTGAGTAGGCTGGGGCAGTATCCAGCCGTATCGAAACCAAGCGGG
>JACQGT010000282.1 GCA_016199425.1 Chloroflexota bacterium | reverse complement strand
GTCACCTACGGCGAGCTGGCTCGGGACCGCAATATCCTGCGCATCGCCGACGCCAGCCAGCCCATCACTCCGCCCGCCGACTGGACAATCGCCGGACGCTCGGCGGCCAAAGTGAACGGGGCCGCCTTTGTCAGTGGACGCCATCGCTTTGCCTCGGATATGGCCCTCCCCGGTATGCTGTACGGCAAAATCCTGCGCCCGCCTGCCTATCAGGCGACACTGGATGACATCGACGTAGGCCCGGCCCAGGCCATGCCGGGGGTGACGGTTGTGCGCGATGGCGACTTTGTGGGTGTGGTTGCCCCGGACCCGTGGACCGCGACCCAGGCGGTCGCGGCCATCCGCACCCGCTGGAAGAGGACGCTACAGGTTTCCCAGCCGGAGTTGTTCGACTATCTGAAAGCCAGTCCCGCCGAAGACGCGGGGCGACACAGACCCTATCTTGCCGTCGCGGGTTCGGTGGAGGAAGCGCTGGCCACTGCCCACCTGACCCTCTCCCGGCGTTTCACGGTGGACTACATCGCCCACGCGCCTCTGGAGCCCCGGGCCGCTTTGGCCCAGTGGACGGGTGACCGGCTGACCGTGTGGACCGGCACATCCCGGCCTTTCGGCGTGCGTACCGAACTCTCCTTGGCCTTCGAGATTCCAGAGCAGCACGTCCGGGTGATCGTGCCGGATGTGGGTTCCGGTTATGGCGGCAAACATACGGGCCAGGCCGCCATCGAGGCTGCGCGTCTCTCCAAAGCCGTGGGCAAGGCGATCAAACTGGTCTGGACACGGGAGGAAGAATTCACCTGGGCCTATCTGCGCCCCGCCGGTCTGATTGAGGTGAGCGGCGGTGTGGACAAGGATGGCCGCCTGGTTGCCCTGGACCTGCGCAACTACAACTCGGGCGCGGCAGGCATCGAGGCGCTCTACGACATTCCCAACCGGCACATCGCCTATCAGCCCTGCGACGCGCCCCTGCCCCAGGGTTCCTACCGCTCTCTGGCCGCACCTGCCAACCACTTTGCCAGGGAGACTTTTGTGGACGAACTGGCCCACGCCCTGGGCTTGGACCCCCTGGAATTCCGCCTTCGCAACTTGACCCATGCACGCATGCGGGCCGTGCTCACCACAGCCGCCGCGGCCTTTGGCTGGGGCAAGCGCACGCCGCCGCCCCATCACGGCTACGGTATCGCCGGGGGAGCGGACAAGGATTCCTATATTGCCACCTGCGCCGAGGTACACGTAGACCCGGCCACGGCCCAGCCCAGAGTGACACGGGTGGTGGCTGTCTACGACTGTGGCGCGATCATCAATCCCGACAACGTTCGCAACCAGGTGGAGGGAGCGCTGGTGCAGGGGCTGGGCGGCGCACTCTTCGAGAGCATTCAATTCGCCAACGGTCGCATCCTCAACCCGAACTTCGCCGACTACCGCGTGCCCCGCTTCAACGATATGCCGGTGATTGAGACGATCCTGCTCGACCATCGGGATATTCCCCCGGCCGGCGCGGGAGAGACGCCGATACTCGCCATTGCCCCCGCCATCGGCAACGCCATTTTTCAGGCTACGGGCGTGCGTCTGCGCTCCTTGCCCCTGGCCCCCCACGGGGTGCAGCCGTGACCGCTGGCTATGCCCTGCGGTTGCCTGTCCCGGGGGATGAATGTCCAAGTGAAAAGCACCGACAGGCATTACTACTGGCTCAGTAGGGTATACCCTGCTGCCTGCCAGGCGTTGAAGCCGCCGTCTAGCTCGTAAACTTGGGTGTAGCCGGCCGCGGCCAGTTCAGCGGCGGCCTGGGTACTCATACTGCCGCTGCGACAATAGATGACGATTGGCGCATTCTTGTCGGGCAGGCTCTCCAAATGGGCTGCAATCTGATCGAAGGGGATAAACAGATCGGTCTTAGGCAGCTCACCGCCGTAGGGAATATGGACATTGACCAGGGCGAAATTCTTGTTCTGCTCCAGAACCGAAACCAATTGCTCGGCTGAAATGTCCACATAGCCGTCGCTGTTCTTGGGGATGTCGGGCAGTGCAGCCAGGGTTCCGTTTGTCTCTGCCGGGGCTGAGGTCTGGGGCGCGTTGCTACAGGCGGTCAGAATGACCAGGGCCAAAGCAAAAATCGTCAGAATACCAATCCATCGCTTCACGTGCTTTTCCTTTCTCCGATTGGGAGCTACTGCGATTTCTCGATCAGGCCGCAACCGGGACGGACAGGGCCGCCAATACCCGGCGCAAACGGCTATCAGCTTCCTCGGCGATAGAATGCAACGCGGGATTGTCCACAACGCCCAACATCTGCAAGGGATCGACAATGCTGACTGTACTCGTCCCATCGCCGTTGTCGTAGACGATTATATTGCAGGGCAAAAGAAGGCCCAGTTCCGGCTCGGCCTGCAAAGCTCGATGGGCGAGCTTTGGGTTGCAGGCGCCCAAAATGATATAGGGTTCTACATCCACATCCAGCTTCTTCTTCAGAGTAGCCTGCACGTCGATCTCCGTGAGCACGCCGAACCCCTCCGTTTTGAGGGCGTCCGTGACCAGAGGGATGGCCTGGTCATAGGACGTCGGAATCTTTGCGCCAAATCCATAGGTACTGCTCATTTGTATCTCTCCTTCACAATTGGTCAAGCTGAGAATTCAACTATCTTACACAGCTATGCGCCCCCGTGCCAGAGACGTTCTGACGGGGGCGCAGCGGGCATTTTGACCTGATCGCGTCGACTAGCGGCGCAGAGCCTCGGCCATCTCCTTGTACTCACTCTGGGTGATCTCTCCACGCGCGTAGCGCTCGTCCAGTATCTCGGCCGCGCTCTTGTCACGTGTGCGCGGGGAGAAGTCATCGCTGCCGGATCGACGGCTGGGTGTAGCGTTGTTGAAGAGCCACATGCCACCCAAGACGAGCAATATCACTGGCAAGAGCCAGCCCAATAGCATACCACCACCGAACATCATAACCGTTTCTCCTTTTCTATGCTGACGACCGCTTCAGATCGTTGCGAATCTGCTCGAACTCATCACGGGTGATCTCGCCTTTGGCGTAGCGGCTCTGGAGTATCTCCAGAGCGCCAACCGATGGAGTGTGCTCGCTCTGGTCGCTACTCTGCCGCTGGTTGTTGCCGGAAAGACCGCGCACAGCCAGCACAATCAATGCGATCAGCCCACCCCAGAAAAGCACCATCACCAAACTGCCAAAGAGCATCCAACCCCAACCCCAACCGAAATCCCATCCCATCATCACAGTCTCCTTACTGTATTAGCAATGATTTTCATATTGCGCTGCAACCCGGCTTTGCGGTTGCATCTATAGTTTTTCAGATAAAGATTTTCCCTGTAGGGGCGCTTGCTTGCTGCGCCCGGCACACAGGAGACGGACGCAGCAAGCAAGCGCCCCTACAAATAATTATCTGAAAAACTATAGCACCAGTATACCAGCGATTTATGAAGAAAAGATGAACGGTTTACGCACGATTTGTGTGCCCCGCCGCGTGATCCTGCGTCGAAACGGCGGGTTCTGTGACGGGCACAACCTGCGCCACCAATCCCTGAATGCCAATGATGCGCACCCGCCGGGACGGGAAGGCAGGCGTGGCCGTCCACCACTCCCCTTTCCAGTGGATGGAGCCGTCGGCCTCAGTCATCACAATCTGCCCCACGATGGCCTCTGCTCCTGTCGTAATCGGGACGCGCATGGCCTCCACAATCTTGACGTAGATCAGCAGGGAAAGCGCAACGACGATGAGATAGAGCAGCAGCGCCGTGGAAAAGGGCAGGACGAAAAAGAGTCCCAGACCGATCAACGGCATGGCCAACAGAAGATGACACCACATAGACCGTCTCCTTTTCACACGCAGATGGGGCGTCGGTAGACCGACACCCCATTTCCCTGCTTTGATGGCCGACGGGGTTTGTCTAGCGACCCGCGCCGCCCGTCATGCCGCCGAATCCACGG
>JACQGT010000281.1 GCA_016199425.1 Chloroflexota bacterium | reverse complement strand
GGCAATGCCGAGTTTGAGATGGCGGAAGGGGCCAGCCGGGAGCTTTTTCTCCGTTTTGAGCCTTCGACCACAGACTCCGATCTGTGGGAGATGCGTTTTGAGTAGATATCCCTGGACAGATGGCTGATCCAAGCAGAGTCCAACTGGGTGTATGGTGATAGGATAACGCGTCGCGTTACACCTTGCAGCGCAGCGCGACGTGAGTCTTCGTCACCTACAAACAAAGGAGTCAGCATTATGAATGGCCCCGTTCAGGCAAGACCCACGTCTTTTCCGTTGTGCGCATTGGCCCGTTCCGGCTTGGCCGACAACCGAGGCGACTGGTCGCCAGCCATCGGCGATCCCCGCCGGCATTTCCTTCCGCTCATCCTCCCTTTGCTTCTTCTGTTCTTCCTGACATCTCTTGCGCCCTCAAGCGTCGTGTCGGCTCCGCTTTCCTCATTTCCCAATCTCCTGGCTTCCTCCGCCTGCAACCCCATCACCAGCCACACCACCTGGACGTCCGGTGTCTACACCGCTGAAAACTGCAATATCCTCGTGCCTGCGGGTGTTACGTTGACCATCCAGGCCGGCGCGGTGGTGAAGTTGGGCGGCGTCAGCCCTGGCTATGGCTCTGGCCCGGGCAGCGCCGCGCTAATTGTGCAGGGCGGGCTGGTGGCGGCGGGAGATTCCGGCGAACCGGTCGCCTTCACCAGCCTGGCCGACGACAGCCGGGGCGGCGACAGCAACGCCAACGGCCCCAGCAGCGGCGCAGCCGGCGACTGGTACGGCATCGTTTTTGCGCCGGGCAGCCGGGGACGGTTGGAGAATTTCTTTGTAGGGTATGCAGGTTCTGGTGCATTCAACGCAACTCTGGGGTATAACAGCGCGCAGATTCTCGTCGATAGTGCAGATGTGGAGATGCGCCAGGGCGAGGTCGTCGGAGGTCTGCAAACGGGAATCAGCCTGAAAGGGGAAAGCATCGCGCCCGTGTTGGCCCAGATGACTGTGCGCGACAACCGGATGACGAATGGCAGAGGCTACGCCATCTATCAGGCCACCATCAACCAGAACCCGGCCTACTCCAATTTGACCCTGACCGGGAACGACCACAACCGGGTGACCGTTGCCGTCAATGACGCCATCGTCCAGGACATCCATTGGGGTGGGGCGGAGTACGGCTTTGTCTGCGGCTACACCCTCTGCCTGATGACTGTGCCCAATGGCAAAACCCTGACCGTTGCGCCGGGGACGACCCTGCGTTTCGACCCTGCCTACGGCATCGCCATCGCAGATGGCGGCGCGCTGATTGCCCAGGGCACAGCCAGCCAATCCATTACCTTTACCAGCACAAGCGCGCCCGCCAGAGCAGGCGGCGAGTGGATGGGGCTGTGGGCGCAGCGGGGCAGCCAGTTGCGTTTGGACCGTTGCGACATCAGCTACGCCAACGACACCAACTTCGGCTCCGGTGGGCTGGAGATCAACACCGACGACGCCCAGGTGCGCGCCTGTCACATCCACCACAACGCGGGCGACGGCCTTTACATTTACAGCCGGGACGGCAGCGCCATCCATCCGCAACTGACGAACGTGGACGTGACCGACAACGGCGCAACCGGTCTCCATTTGCAGACCAGCTATGGCAGCACCACATCGATCACCTGGGATGGAGGCAGCATCAGTCGCAATGGCTGGTCCGGTGTGGCAGACTACACAACCTCCAGCAGCATCTATCCCACCTTCCGCAATGTGGCAATCAGCGCCAATGGCAGCCTGGGCGACAACGCCGAGCGCAAACGGGGCATCAGCTTCCGCTACCACAGCGTCCACCCGGTGCTGGAAAATGTAACCCTCTCCGACAACGCAGGTACGGCAATAAGCTGGTATTGCAACGGCTCGATTACTGCCAGGGGTCTGACCGCCACGGGCAACGGCGCCGATGAGTTGGAAATACCCGGCTGTTCGGTGGGCAGCGGACGTCAGTGGGATTTGGGCGATGCGGGTCTTCCCGTGCGGGTGACAGGAGACATTGAGATTCCCAACGGCGGTTTGCTCACCCTCCAGCCCGGCACATCTTTGGCCTTCGACAAGAATATCTACGGCTCGCCCACACTGTTGCGGGTGAAGGACAACGCCGCGCTCTACGCCCTGGGCACGGCGGACAAGCCGGTGGTTTTCACCGGCTTCACCCAGACTCCCGGCTGGTGGGCGGGCGTCGACGTTTCCTATGACCGGGCGTCGGTCATCTTTCAACACTGCGAGATTGCCTATGGGGGCGGCGGCGGCAATCCGGCGAGTCTCTACCTCCACGGCCATTCGGGGGTCTCGCCCAGCCCGGTGCAGGTCCAGAACTGCGAGATCCACAATTCGGCGCGCAAGGGCCTCCACTTCGATTGGGTGTGGACGCAACCGCCCCTCCTGCGCAACAACAGCATCCACGACAACGCCGAGGAGGGGGTAACCAACTGGAACGCGCCCGCTCTGGACGCCCGCAACAACTGGTGGGGCGACGCCACTGGACCTTTCCACCCCACCACCAATCCCGGCGGCAAAGGGGAAAATGTGGGGGATGCCGTCATCTTCTACCCCTGGCTGGCTGCGCCGCCCACCGGCGAAGTCCCGCCCGGCCAAATGCTTGTCAGCACCGGCGGCCCGTCGCTGATCAGCCCCGGCCAGACGGTGGACTACGCCATTCAGTATCTCAACGGGATGACCACAACCGTCACAGACGCAGTGCTGGCCGTGCAGCTTCCCCAGGGCGCGGCCTTTGTGGACAGCCCGGACGGCGCGTTTTGGGTGGAGAAGAATCAGGTCTTCTGGCTGCTCGGCGATCTGACACCCGGCAGCCAGGGCTTCCGCTCCTTCCGGGTGCGTTTCCAGTGGGGTCTGCCCGCCGACTACAAAGACGGGACGCTGACCCTCTTCGCCGGCTCCAACTACAACACCGGCCAGTTCGACGTGAGCGAATACCTGGCCTACACACCGGTCACACTCCTGAGCGAGACGCCGCTTGGCCCAGCAGAGTTTGCCGCGCTGCGCGCGCTCCACCCCGATCTGGAAACGCTCTACAGCCAGGCCATCGGCGCAGGCTACGCCTATCTGCAAGCGGGGCGGCAGGCATACAGCGACGCCAGCACTGTCGTCTGGGCGGCGATGCGCACGGCAGACCGGCGTGCGGTTCGCCTGCTCACCCAGACCGGGGAACAATCCCTGGCCATCACAGCGAAGGACGGCATCTTCAGCCTCCACGACAGCAGCGGCGGTCTGACGATTGATCTGGCCACACAGAGCCGGGACTACTGGGGTGACTGGATTCCCAGCGACGACCAGACCGACCGGGCTTCCGCCGCCTGCTCGAAGAGCAAATGTATTGCCAACTGTTCAGGACGCAAAATCACCTTCAAAGTCGTCACCGTCGCCATCGGCCAGACGCTCCTGTGGACGCTGGGATCCGGGGGGACAATGGGGCCGGGCGCGGTGGCCTTTCACGTGGCCCACGTCTCCAAAATGGTCTACGATTGCGTGAAGGAGTGTGACAACCCCAGCACCAACTGTTGCGCAGACGGCCAGGTGCGCTGGTCGCCGTCCGGGTGGGCCAGCTTCTTCGGCGTGCCCGGCTGCGTGAAAGAGGAGTGTGTGGGCAACTCCTTCGTCAATAAAGGGACGATCTACTGTGCGTTCGGCCAGCGCTGCGTGGCCGGCATCGACGCCGCCGGCGGATGCAAGGATTGCGACGCCGCCGGCAGCCAGTACCGCGCCGTTGCCCTTGCGCCGGCGTCCGACCCGGCCGTATGCGCCAGTGGGTTGAACGCAGGCAGCGACTGCACAGAGACCGGCGTGCTGCGCGCCAAAGACCCCAACGCCATCTACGGCCCCGCGGGCGATCTGCTGCCGGGGCAGACGGTCTCCTACACCGTCACCTACGAAAACGAAGGCGCGGGGCGCGCCTACGGCGTCTATGTGGCCAACGACCTGCCGCCCGCCTTCGACGAACGCACGCTGAATCTACACGGCAAAGGCGTCTATCTGGCCGAGAGCCGGGAGATCGTCTGGTCTGTTGGGGAATTGGGGCCGAAGGGGGCAGTCGATTCCCAGGGGAGCGTCACTTACACCGTCGCCCTCACCGGCGGTCTGCCTTCGGGGACGGTCGTCAGCAACCAGGCGCTGGTCTACTTCCCCAGCGTGCCGGAGGAGACGCCCACCAACACGTGGGTCAATAGCGTATCGCCGCTGGCGGCTTTGCCCCAACAGATGGAAACCGGCTATATGACGCCTTTCCCCATCACACTGAGCGGCAGAGAAGTCAGCAATCTGCCTTTGACCTACGAAGTTGTGGAGCAACCCCACGGCGGCGCGCTCAGCGGCAGCGCGCCCAACCTGACCTACACGCCCGGCGAAAATTTCACCGGCGCGGACAGCTTTACCTTCCGGGTCAGCAACGGCGCATCCACCAGCCGGGCGGCAGCCATAGGGATAACCGTCACCCCGGCAGGGGACACGACCGCGCCGACCGTTCTGTGGAGCCAGCCTCCGGCCAACGCGGTGGATGTGGCTTTCTCGGCTGCTCCCGTCTTCACCGACACCAGCGGGCCTGTCTACAGTCCGGTGATCCGCGTGGGCGTCTCCGAAGCGCTGGACGCCGAGACAGTCACCAGCGGGACGGTCACTCTCAGCAGCGACAAGCGGGCAGCTTTGCCGGTCAGCGTCGCCTTCGAGAGCGGGCTGAATCAAATCGTCGTCACGTCGCGGCAGGTGCTGGCGACGGGACGGACGTACACGCTGAGCATCGATCCGGGCGTCACCGATCGGGCGGGCAACCCCCTGACCGGGCCGGTGACACTGCGTTTCACAACCGCGACGAGTGGGGCAAAGATTTTCCTGCCCGCGGTGGCGCGCTGAGCAAAAAAAGACCTGCCAGGTTTCGGAAAACCTGGCAGGTCT
>JACQGT010000280.1 GCA_016199425.1 Chloroflexota bacterium | reverse complement strand
TAGCAGCCTGTCGGAGAGAAGCCTTTTGACTGTAATTGGGAAGGCAAATTTTGGCTATTTTCGCTGATAAAAAAGGCTGGTTGCCGATAAAAACTCGCCAGATGTGTAGAAAAAAACGCCACTGATTTTCTATCTTATCAGCGTAATCAGCTTTTTCACCTTCATCTGCGTTCTATCAACCGGTCGCCAGTCGCCGATCGCTTGTCTCCAGGTTGAGCCAGCGCATCTCCCCGGGCGTCAGAGCCATGCCCAGGGCGGGCAGCGAGTCCCGCAGCTCGTCGATGGTCTGGGGGCCGATGAGGGCGAAGGTGGGGAAGGGCTGGCAGAGCACGTAGGCCAGGGCGATCTGGTTCGGCGTAGCACCTTTCTGCGCCGCCAGCTCCCTGGCCCGCTCCCGACGACGGAAGTTGTCCTCATTGAACCAGGTGCGCACGATGGCGGCCAGAGCCGGATTGTCCCGGTCCTCCGGCCGGTAGCGCCCGCTGAAGAAGCCGGTGGCCTGGCTGCTCCAGGCAAAGAGGGGCATCTGGTTCTCTGCGTACCAGCGCCGGGAGCCTCCATCCGACGCGGTGAGGCAGCCCGGCCACATGGGTTCGTTCCAGGCCGCCAGGGAGAGATTGGGGCTGCTGGCGCTGAAGCCGGTCAGTCCGCGCTCTCGGGCGTAGGCATTGGCCGCCGTGAGACGCTCGACGCTCCAGTTGGAGCCGCCGAAAGCCCGGATGCGGCCCGCCCGCCTGTGCTCGTTCAGGCACTCGACAAACTCGCCCACCGGCACGACGGGATTATCCGAGTGCATGAGATAGATGTCCAGATAGTCGGTCTGTAGTTTCTCCAGAGTCTCCAGAAGCTGGCGGGTCAGCCCTTGCGGTGTGCCGGCCTCATCCCGGGCCCCTTTGCCGATGATTACCATCTGCTCCCGGATGTTGCGCAACTTCAGCCACTGGCCCAGGGTCTCCTCACTGCGGTAGACGTGGGCGGTGTCGAAGCAATTGCCCCCGATCGCGAAGAAGTAGTCGAGCAGGGAGCAGGCCAGGGGCAGTTGGCCGGCCTTGAAAATCATTGTGCCCATGACCAGGCGGGAGATGGGCTTGTCCACCCCCTCCACGCGCCCGTACAGCATAGGGTGATCGGCGCGCCGGGCCAGGGGGCGGCCCACAGTGGGCGCGGCCAGAGCCCCGGGCTGCTCCACATCGAAGACCAGCCCGATCTGCCGCCGCCAGGCGTCCAGGGTGCGCATATTGCCCAGGCTGTCGGCCCAGGTCATACAGGGCGCGGGGGCCTGGCGCGCCTGAAGATGACGCGCCACCGTATCCGCTTCGATAGTGTAGAGGGGTGCGCCGCCGGGCGTCTCGATCTTTTCCGGCTGGGGCTGGCCGTCCCGGTAGAGAAGGATGTGCGCGCCTTCGTCGCCGCCGAAGCGTTCCTCGCCGGGGAACCAGGGGTTGGGCGCTATGATGTGGCCCGCGGAGCCCCAGATGCGCAGGGCCGAGTCGACCCGCGCCTGGGTGCCGCAGGTCAGGGTGGCCACGATATCGCCGGGAAACTTGACCGTCGCCACGGCCCATTCGTCCACCCGGCTCTCGCCGCCGATGTGGGCGTAGCCCTGCACGGCCATCTCGTTGCGGTAGCCGTCATTGGTCACCAGAGGGTCGGCGAAGTCCTGGCCGACGGCGGCCCCGGCGATGAGACGGGCCATGGATGTGCAATAGCAGCCCACGTCCATAATGCCGCCGCCGGCCGCGGCGCTCTGCAGGCGGATGTTCTCCTGCATCCCGCCCAGGTTGTAGCTGAAGTGGGTCTGGATCACCCGCACCTGGCCGATGGCGTTCTGACGGATCAGTTCCACCAGTCTGGCCGTTTGGGGGTGGCAGCGGTACATGAAGGCTTCCATGAGGAAGACATCGTGACGGCGCACGGCTTCCAGGGCGGTCATGGCCTCGGGGTAGTTGGTAGCCAGGGGCTTCTCGCACAGGATATGCTTGCCGGCCTCGGCGCAGCGCACCGTCCAGCGGGCGTGCAGGTGGTTGGGCAGGGAGATGTAGACCGCATCCACGTCCGGGTCGGCCAGCAGGTCGTCGTAGCTGGCGTAGGCCCGGGGGACGCCGTACTCCTGGGCAAAGGCGTCAGCCGACGCCTGGCTGCGGCTGCCCACGGCTGTCAGCCTGCCCGTGTTCGACACGCGCAGGGCTGCGGCAAAGGTGCGGGCGATGCGGCCCGTGCCCAGAATGCCCCAGGATAGCGAGTCGATGGGGGGTGATTGCATTTCACTCTCATCCTTTCAGTCCGGTCATGGTAAGGGATTCTACAAACTGGCGTTGGATGACAAGATAGACCAGCACGATGGGCAGCGCCACCACTGTAGATGCTGCCATGATGGCATCCCAGCGCTGAACTTCGAAGGTTCGATAGCGGGCCAATGCCACCGGCAAAGTGGCCATCTCATCGTGGACGACTACGATGAACGGCCACAGAAACGAGCTCCAGTTCCAGTTAAAGTTGATCAGAGCAGCCGTGAAAATCAGTGGCTTCACAATTGGATAGGCGATGCGGAAAAGGATATGGAAATGGGTAGCGCCGTCGATGATGGCTGCGTCGACATATTCATCCGGCAACGAGAGGAACGCCTGCCGCAGCAAGAAGATGGTGAAAGACGTCACGGCTCCCGGCAACACCAGGCCACCGTAGGAGTCCAGGAGGCCAAGACGATGGATCTGCAGGAACAGCGGGATCATCACAATCTGCTGGGGCAGGATCATCAGCGCCAGGACAATCAGGAACAGGTAGCGCTTTCCGGGGAAGACCAATTTGGCCAGGGCATAGGCCACCAGGGAGGAGAAAAAGATGTTCAGGGAGACCTGCGACACTGCCACAACGACGCTATTGAACACCGATCTCGGCACATCCATGGTAGCCCACACATAGCGGTAGGCATCAAGGGTCACCCGCGTAGGGACCATAGTGGGCGGCCATTGGAAGATCTCGTAAGACGGCTTCAATGACGTGGCGACCATCCAATAGAAAGGAAAGAGGGAAATCACGGCTCCAATGGCCAGAAGGAGGTACAGCCCGATTCGTTCAAGGCCGCGCCACACGTGTCTGCGCAACGTTTCAGATCGATACATCACAGCTTCTCCCATACTTCGATCTGGCAAATCTTTTATCCGCATCAATAGGTGGCCCGCTCGAGCAGCCTGCGCTCGATGAATGTCAACAGGAGGATCATGAGGGTTGAGGCGACGCCAATGGCATTGGCATACCCAATCCGACTCCAGATGAACCCTACGTGGTAGAGGTAGAGCAGCGTCGTCAGGCTGCTGCCCATGGGCCCGCCATCGGTCATCAGAAGGGGTTCCGTGAATATGTTCAATCCCCACAGGGTTCCCATCACCACAGAGAATACAATGACCGGGTTCAACAGGGGTAGCTTGACGTACCAGAGATTCTGCCAGTTGTTGGCGCCGTCCACCTGGGCCGCATCCATGATCTCCTGCGGGATCCCTTGCAGGGCAGCCAGGAAGATCACGCCGTAGAAACCGATGTCCGTCCAGATCTTCATTAGGGCAATGGAGGGCATGGAGAGGCGTTCGCTGGTCAGCCAGGACATGGGCTGTACACCGACGAGACTGAGAAAGTAGTTCAGCACCCCTGAGTTCGTCGAGTACATCCACTGCCAGATGATGGCCAGGACAGCGCCAGTGACAATCACCGGTAGAAAGTAAATGCCCCGGAAGATCATGCGACCCTTGATCCCTCGCTGGTTCAACAACAGGGCGACGAAGATCCCACCTGTAATGGACGAGGGAACTTGAAAGATGAGATAGACGAAGGAGTTGCGGATGGCCTTGAAGAACAGGGGATCCGTCGGCAGTTCGGCATAGTACTTCATGCCTACAAATTTCATTTCGCCGGTGAGGATGTTCCAGTCGGCAACGCTGCCCAATAGAGCGATGATGAGCGGATAGAACGTGAAAATTCCCAGATGAAGCAGCCAGGGAAGGACGAAGAGCACAGCCACCCTATCCCATTTGTGCCGTCGCCTGGGCTGGAAAAGGACGCTCCATCTCTCGCTTGACTTGCCGAGACCTGGCAGGGTAGTATCTGACGTACGCATCTGAGGCACCTCTTTTGTTCACGCCAAAGAGTTATGAGTTATGAGCTACGTCACACCTACCCCTAACCCCTAACTCATAACCCATAACTCATAACTCCTAAGAGGCCGGGTTTCTGAGAAACCCGACCTCTACTTGTCTATGGGCTGCACTATCCGGCGGCCAACAGCTTGTTCACTTCGGCCTCAGCCCACTGGACGGCCTCGACCGCTGTCTGTTTGTCGAAGATCGTGGCCAGATAGGACTGGGTCAGGATGGCCATGCTCTCGCTTTCCAGGTGTGTGTTCATGTCGTAGATGTACGCACCTTTTGCATAGTCGGCCACCCAGCGGGACACGGGCCCCAGGTCATTGAAGATCTCCTCATAGATGGGATTGGCGGTCAGATCCGCCTGGGCCGGGAAGTCGCCCTGGGCGTCGAAGTCGGCGGCCGCCTCCTCAGGCGAGAGCAGGAACTTCATAAACTCCCAGGCCCCCCGGTTGATGCGGTCCGCCTCCTCACCCGTCTTCTCTTGCTCGCGCAGCAGGGCGAACTCGCGCGTGAAGCCGTAGGTGTGGAAGCCCTCGACGGTGGAGTCGTCCGGCTTGGGCACCGGGCCGGCGATCATCTCGAAGTCGGGCGGCGCGTAGCGCTTGATGTTGGAGAGCAGGGACGCGCCGGAAAGGGTCGCTGCCACTTTCCCAGAGTAGAAGGGGTTGCTTCCGCCCACTTCCCGAATGTTGTACTCGTTGGCGAACAGCGTGTCGATCAGCTCGTAGACGCCCAACATCTCCGGGTTGTTGAACACAGCGACCTTGCCGTCTTCGCTGTGGAGTTGGTTGCTCCCGGTGGCGGCGATGTAGAAAGGGTAGACGATGAATTGCCAGCGCCACCATTCCTCACCCAGGGAGAGGTTGAGGAACCATTGCCCTTCTTTGGTGAGCGCTTTGGCCCACTCCAGGTACTGGCTGTAGGTCGTGGGTGGGTTCTCCGGATCCAGGCCGGCCGCCACCACCAGCTTCTTGTTGTAGTACATGGTCATCGGCGAGAAGTACCACGACATGGCATAGATGTGGCCATCCTTCCATGTGTAATTGAGGTTCGGGTTCAGTCGGCCCCAGATCTCCTCGAAGCCCGGCAGGTCCTCCAACGGATGCAGCAGATCCCGGGTGATGTACCAGGTATCCTCGTTGCACACCGACTGGTGGACGTGCGAGTTGGTGCCGGCCTTGATGTAGGCGACCAGCATCTCGTTGTCAACGGCAGGCGGGGCTACTCTACCGTCGATCTTGATGTTCGGGTGAATCTTCGAGAACGTGGCCACCTGCCGCTTGCCCAGGGCCGTGCGCTCCGGTGTCTCGTAGTACCAATAGCGCACGGTGGCGGGAGACATCTTGGAGACATCCGCTGCCTGTATCCAATCCACTGCTTCCGCCAGCGTGGCCGGGGTAGCCGCGGCAGGCAAGCCCGCCGGCATACCCTGGCAGGCGCTCAGCAAAGAGCCAGCTGTCAGAAATGCCGAACCCTGCAGAAAACTCCTGCGACTGATTTTTCTCTCTTTGGATAGCATACTCTTTCTCCTTGCGTGTAGGTTACGCGAATGGAACATAACACCAGAACCAGGATCCCGTCACTGCGCCCACAATTTCCAGCCTTGTGGGTCTGACATGTGGTAAAATATAGCTGCACTCACGGAGGGGTAGGACTACAAAAGAACTTGGAGCGGTTTGCGCGGACCGTTGAGAGATAAAAGTTCTTCAACAGACCAGAAATGGTCAGTGAGACCAGCAGCCATAGCTGGAGTTGCGGCCAGAGAGTCATGGAT
>JACQGT010000303.1 GCA_016199425.1 Chloroflexota bacterium | reverse complement strand
GGGGCGCTGCTTGCTGCGCCCGGCGCACAGGAGACGGGCGCAGCAAGCAGCGCCCCTACCGGGAAAATCTTTATCTCAACATCTATACCAACACAGTGTAGCGGATCGACAACCGCTTAGGCAAGGATGCAAGAGTTCCTGCCGGGCTTCACTTGCGCTATACTGGGGTTCGGTTGGCCTGTATGCCAGATTACCAGATTCATTTTTGACCTTCAACAACGGGTTTCCCGTGCCAAACGCCGAATTGATTCGGCGGGCTGCTGGACCCGGTATCCCGTGCAAACGATGAAAGCAAATGCGTTATGCCGGATTCCACTCAACGATCCTTCACCGCTTCGTTCACCTTCGACGCTGAACTCAGCGACTTTCTGCCCACTGCCCGACGCAACCGGCGGCTGACCTACCACTTCAACGACAATCCCTCCATCAAAGACGCCATCGAAGCCCAGGGCATTCCCCACACGGAAGTGGGCTGGCTGGCGGTCAACGGCGGGCCGGTAGGTTTCGACTATCAGTTGCAGAATGGCGATGGGGTAGATGTCGGCCCGGTGAACGGCAGCCCCGGCGTTGCCGCCCCCCTTCCCCTGCGGGCGCAGCCGCCAGAGGTCTGGCGTTTTGTGCTCGACGTTTATCTGGGCAAGCTGGCCCGGCTTCTGCGTCTGCTGGGTTGCGACGCGCTCTATCGCAACGACTACCACGACCGGGAGATTGTGCAGGTGAGTGTGGCAGAGGGGCGGGCTGTGCTGACTCGGGACCGTCGCCTGCTCCACGCCCGAGTGCTGGAGCACGGCTATTGGGTGCGCTCCACCGACCCGGAGGTGCAACTGGCCGAAGTCATCCGGCGCTTCCACCTGCGCGGCCAGACAGCCCCGTTCAGCCGCTGTCTGGCCTGCAACGGAGTGATGGAAGCTGTCCCCAAAGAGGCGGTGCTGGAGGAGCTGGAACCCAAAACCCGGCGCTACTACTGGGAGTTCTGGCGTTGCGCGGCCTGCGGCAAACTCTACTGGCAGGGGAGCCACTTCGACCGGCTGGTTGATTTGGTCGAGATTTACACGGCGCCCGACTGATGGCCGGAAATTCGCCGGACACCCCCATCCACTGGACTCTATTTAATTTGTAGAATCGAGGAGGGGGCATCCTCAGATGCGACCGGGCGGCATCTGAGGATGCCGGACTCCTCGTTTTGTAAAAACTATGTGGTCAGACCACTAGCGCCACAGGGCAGAATCGCTCAGCGCCGCCCGCGCCGCGTGGTAGCCGCACATGCCATGCACGCCGCCGCCGGGAGGCGTGGACGAGGAGCAGAGGAAAACGCCGGGAATGGGTGTGCTGTAGGGCGGCCAGCGCAAAAGGGGACGGCTCCACAATTGGCGGATGTCCTGGATGCCGCCGTTGATGTCGCCGCCGATGTAGTTGGGGTTGTAGGCGTGGAGGGTTTGGGTGTTGCGGACGGAGCGGGCCAGAATCGTCTCCCGGAAGCCCGGGGCGAAGCGCTCGATCTGCTGCTCGATGGCTTCTGTGCGGTCGGCGGTGCAGCCGTGGGGGACGTGACAGTAAGCCCAGAGGGTCTGCTGGCCTACGGGCATCCGGCTCTCGTCGAAGAGGCTCTGCTGGGCCACCAGTACATATGGGCGTTCAGTCAGTTGTCCCCGATTCGTTGCCTGCTCAGAGGCGGTGATCTCCGCCAGCGTGCCCCCCACGTGGACCGTCCCGGCCCGGCGACACTCTGCCGCCCGCCACGGCACAGGCTCGTTCAGCGCGTAGTCGATTTTGAAGACCCCCGGCCCGTAGCGATAGCCCTCCAATCTGCGTCGATAGCCGGAGGGCAGACGATCCCCGGCCAGACGCAGAAATTGGCGGGGCGTCACATCCAACAAAACGGCGCGGCTTTGGGGCAGTTCGTTCAGGGATTGCACTTCCCAACCGCAGACAATATCCCCGCCCAACTCCCGCAAATACTGGGCCATCCCGTCCACAATCGTCTGGGAGCCGCCTTTGGCGACAGGCCAGCCCACCGCGTGGCCGAGGATGCCCAGCACCAGCCCAAAGGCGCTGGAAAAGGGCTGGCCGAAGTCCAAAAAAGAGTGGGCGGCCAGCCCGCCAAAGAGCGCCCGGGCCCGCTCTTCCCGGAAGATCAGCCGGGGCAGAACATTTGCAGGCAGCAAGCCAGGCACACCGAAGCGGGCCAGGGCGATGAGATGGGGGGAAAGGGGGTGGGGGCCGAGAAGAGTGGGGGCCAGCTTCTCCCAATCCGCCGCCAAGGGGGCTAGCAGCGCCCGCCACGCGCCGCCGTCCCGCCCGATAGAGTCGGCGGTGGCTGCAGTGGAGCGGTGCAGAGCCACCGCTGTGCCGTCGTCCAGCGGATGGGCCAGGGGCAGGTCGGGTTGAATCCAAGCCACGCCCAGCCGCTCCCAGGGCAGAGTGCGCAGAAAGGGCGATCCCAGCCCCAGGGGGTGGATGGCCGAGCAGATGTCGTGGCGGAAGCCGGGCAGGGTCAGCGCTGCCGTGCGCGCGCCGCCGCCGATTGTCCCTTTTGCCTCAATCACCAGCACGGAACGGCCAGCCCGGGCAAGAGTAATCGCCGCGGCCAATCCGTTCGGTCCGGCGCCGACAACGACGGCGTCGTAGATGGGGGTGGGTGTCTGTGGCATAGAGGTATGCTACTCGTAGAGGCGTGAAACGTAAAACGTGAGAGTATGTGACATACTCTCACGTTTTACGCCTCACGTTTTGCAAGTGTGTAAAGTCTCAATTGCTCGACTTATTGCCGCCGAAAAGGTTCTGCGCAATCCGGATGGGCAGAGCCAGAGCCGTGCGGATGACGGCATTATGCCACAGATTCTTCGCCTGTCGCCATTGCAGACGGTTATCCACACAGGTCTTCTTGACCTCCACCTCTCCCGTCACGTCAAACTGGCGCGCCAGGCCAGTCAGCACGTGACGCCAGATGCGCTCCTGCTGCGCGCCGCCGCCCATAAAGCGGAAGCCAAATTCGTAGATCGGGTCGTTGGCTCTGGCAAGAGACTGGATTTGACAGACGGTTACGCCGTCTTCGTCGTAGCTGCTGAAGGTGTTGAAACCTGATTCCGGATGGCCGTCCGGCGTCATCACTGAAAAGGACTCCTCGTCGGCATAAAGGATAAGAACACCGGTGGAAACGGGAACGCCGCCTGGGATGCCGGGCAGGGAGGCGTTGATCAGGAGAACTTCGCCCGGTTTGACGCCGGTCAAAGATGGGTAGAAGCGGCTATCCTCCGGCATCAAATCGGGCAGGTGGCCCTTCCACCAGGTCACGACCTCTTCCGGTGTGATTTTGGCGCCGGTCAGATGGATGCGATAGGTTTTCTGCCAGAGTTGACCGAACCCCTGTATCGGTCCTGTCAGGCGGCGTCCGTCGACGTTGAGATTCAGCGTTGCGCCTGCTACATCGCCCACGCGCAGTCGATCTACGGGTTTGGCCCAGGTGGTATTGGCGTCCCGGTTGGGTTTGGATTGTTCAGTCATTGATCGGCTCCTTTTCAAAGGCAGGCAAAGCGGATGCGGAGATGATGGGATAATGACGCACCTCCATCATCTCAGTATCTCAGCATCTTTTCTCGTTCACACAGCATTCATCGCTTCGTTCTCACTCCCAAAAATCCCAATCGCCTCGTCCAGCCGGGTGAGCTGGAAAATCTGCCGGTAGTGGTCGCTCAGCCCGCAGGCCAGCAGCTTTTGCTTCTGGCGCTGGGCGCGGATGAGCAGTGTGACCAGCAGGCCAATGCCGGAGCTGTTCATATACTCCAGGTCCGAAAAGTTGAGAATGACAGCCTGGACGCCGCTGCTGGCGCTGGCAAAGGCCGCGGCCAGGGCGTCTTCGCTCTTGGCGGTCACTTCGCCGCTGATGTCGATGACAGAGACGCGCCCGTTCAGGCGGCGCACGGGGAGGGAAAGGGTGGTCATGTGGGTTCTCCTGTCGTAGTCTACTTTGCAATCGGAAGCGTGAAGCGTGAAACG
>JACQGT010000302.1 GCA_016199425.1 Chloroflexota bacterium | reverse complement strand
TTGTCCAGAATGCGGCGCAGATCGTCCGCCGAGCGCAGGAGGACGGTCACGTCGAAGCCGAAGCGTTCGGCAACGGCGGCTTCGATGCGTGCGATCAACGCCGGGGCATCGGCGGAGTCGGCGTCAAAAACGACGTTGCCGCTCTGCACGTAAGTGGTCACAGCGCTGAAGCCGAGTGACTCGTAGAGAGCCTTCAAGTCGGCCATACGGATTTTCTTGTTCCCGCCGACGTTGACGCCGCGCAGGAGGGAGATGTGGGTGGGCAAGGGTTCCATTCCTCTCAAAAGTTGGCTCATCTTCAGAACCATCACTGAAATTCGTTCTCTGCGTCTCTGCGGGAGCTTAAAATCTCCCGCAGAGGCGTAGAGAGTTATTCTTCCAGGCCATTGACGCTGCGGGTGATGCCTTCTTTCATCAGCGCTTCCCCAAAATTCAACAGGTAGCCGAGCTTTTTGTCGGTCAACCGGAGATAGGTCTGAATCTGCTTTTTGTGGGCCAGTGTTACGTGTTCGACAGATTTCAGTTCGAGAACCACTTTGTCGTTGACGATAATATCCGCCCGGAAGCCCTGATCGAATGTAACACCGCGATATACGATGGGAACCAGAACCTCGCTTTGTACTTGCAGACCGCGTTTCTCCAGTTCCCAGTTGAGGACGATCTGATAGACGCTTTCCAGTAGTCCAGGCCCCAACGCGCGATGAACCCGAATGGCGGAATCAACAACGATCGTGCCGATCTCATTTTCGTGCATTGTATACCTGCCTTTCCAATTATTCCCGCTGAGACGAACAGACAATCTATTCTCCCGCGGAGACGCAGAGACGCAGAGAAAAACTCACATCCCACACTTCTTCTTCTCCCCTCTCCCCCTCTTCGTCTCCGCGTCTCTGCGGGAGACTTCCATTTTTTTCCTCCCGCCAAGCCGCAGAGCCGCTGTGAAAAGCCTGCATCCCTCACTTCGTCTCCCCTCCCCCTCTGCGTCTCCGCGTCTCTGCGGGAGACTTCCATTTTTTTCCTCCCGCCAAGACGCAGAGACGCAGAGAAAAGCCTGCATCCCACACTTCTTCTTCTCCCCTCCCCCTCTGCGTCTCTGCGCCTCTGCGGGAGGAAAAATTTCCTGCAAAGGCGCAAACGAAACCTGCCACGATGGCCCTATTCTACGCTCTCCCTACGGGCCGTGTCAAAGTCGGGATGGATGGGGTGTTTTGATAGTCTCCCTCGCTCATTCCCCTACAACCCGAATGCTAACAAATCTCGTACGCAAAAGACTTGCGCAACCCGCCCACCTGTGCTATAGTGTCTTCGACAGTTCGCACTGTCCCTGTGGGGATGAACGGCTTCGACGGGGCAGGATAATCTGGGATCGCAAGCCGTAGAGCGTCGACTACGCTAAAAAGGCGCAACACCTATAAATGCCAAAAACACTGGCAAGGCTTTTAACTTCGGTTTCGCTAACGTCGCTCCGGCGGCAATGGCGGCCTAAGTTAGGCCAATGATCCCTTACGGGGGGTCACGGTCTATTCAGTGGGACCAGCAGGCTGAATAGTCACCGACATATACTGTGAGTTGCGGCAGCCCGACGCCGATAACGGCTGCCTAAGATTTTCGGCTAGCTGGGTATGAACTCCCGTTGCCCAGAGGTCCCCCAGCGAACCACCAAGTGAGCGACTAAGCTTGTAGACGTCTCAGATTGAATGTTTCGGACGCGGGTTCAATTCCCGCCATCTCCACCACAAAAGCAGCCCCGGCACACGTGCCGGGGCTGCTTTTGTTTTGGGCTAAGGGGTGGTATGATTTCACTCACTCCGCTGTCGGAATATGATTCTCACCCCATCAGCGTACAAACGCCTTATGGCAAACACTGAACAGATCGAAATTGTCTCCCCGACCGGCCAGGTCCGCTTCTATGAGTTGAACCCGACGGTAGGGATCGTCAATATCGGCCAGCACCCGGACAACGATCTTGTCCTGACTGGACGGGATGTACTCCCCTTCCACGCGCTCATTGACCACCGCAGCTACCCCTACCAATACATCTCTCTGGAAGAGGACGGCGGCTTTGGCGCGGAGCAACCTTTGGGCGAATGGGAGCGGCTGCGCATCGGCGAGCACGAGCTGGTGCTGATGACCGGTGAACGGGCGGGTCAGAGGGTGGCCCCACAAAGTTCCTCCCCTACCTATGACTACACGCAAAATACAATCAGCGAACCTGTTCCCTCGCCATCGGGCGGCGAAGTGCGCTGGCGGGCCAAACCGGGTCAGACTCTCCGCCACAATCTGACCATTCAAAACAGCGGGGATAGCCCGGCGACATTTGTGATCGGTGTCAGCGGCGTGCCGCAAGAGTGGCTCTGGCTCTCACAAGAGGTGATCCTCCTGCAACCGGGCGGACAGGCCGCTGTGCAACTAGCTGTGGCGCCGCCGCCCGGCCCCGCCACAGAGCCGGGCGTCTATCCCCTTGCCTGGCAGATGGAATCCCCGGACTATCCCGGCTGGGTGCAGAGCGAAGCTCTCTATCTGGAAGTGGAGGCAGCCCCCGCCATACAAATGAGCAAGCCGGAGCCAGTCGCGGTCGTCTCTCGCCCCTTCCGGCGGGCCGGGTACACCCACGTCACCGTCGCCAACTGGGGCAACATTCCCGCCCAGGTCTATCTGAGCGGCCAGGAGCGGCGCAACGACTGCGTTGTGCAGATCGACCCGGTGCTGGATCGCCCCGCGCCGGAGGAAGGCGTGGAGTGGGAGCGTCCCCAGGCCAATGGTGCCTTCTACCCTACCGACCTTCTGCTCTTCTTGCCCCCCGGCGCGCTGGCCTACCTGCGGGCGACCATCACCCCCCGGGCAGGGCGCAGTTTTGGCATTGGCTCTATCCACCACCGCTTTACCATAACGGCAGAATCCCCGGCAGGTGCATTCGCTCCCCAAACCAGTAGCGGCAGCTTTGAAAGCCGTCCGGCCATCCGTATGGGGTTTCTGTTTCTGATGGCTTTTCTGTTGGCCCTGGCCGCGCTCTACTTCTTCCGGGGCAATCTCTCCGCCGGCTTTGGCCGGGCCAGGATCGATCCGGTGGCATTCGAGCCGACCGCGGTTGTGCCCCATCTGGCCTGGCTGGCCCCCACAACCGAGACGATTGCCCATCCGCTTCTCCCCACGGGCGGCGCACGAGCCAGGCAGCCGGGTGAGCTGACCTATAGCGCAATGTTTCAGGAGATCGCCGATCTCTACGGGATGGATTGGCGGCAATTGGTGGCCCACGCCGACAGAGAGAGTAGGCTGAATCCCAACGCCCAGGGTGGCGCGGGCGAATATGGGCTGATGCAGATTCTGCCCGCCACCTGGAACGAGTGGGCGCCTCTGGTGCAGGTGAGCGACCCCTGGGACCCCTACAGCAACATTTTGGTGGGGGCCGCCTACTATTCCTACATTCACAGTTATTTCAGCGATTTGGGCTACGCCGATCCCCAGTGGTCGCTGGCCGCCTACAATTGGGGGCCGGAGCGCACCCTGGGGCTGCTGGACAGCGGCGGCGGCTGGTTTGCCCTGCCCCTGACCCAGCGCATGTACGTGGCGGATATTCTGATTGGTATGAAAAATGCCCCCACGCTGGCAGAAGATGCGGAGATACGCTATCCGCGGGGGGAATAGAACGCGAAAAAAAGGACACGGATTTTCACGGATCGGCAGGATTTTCACGGATAAGAACTCCTATGAATCTTTCGACACTTTTTGCGATTGCCCTGGAACACGCTCCGGAGAAGCTGGCCCTGGAATTTGCCGACGCCGAGCAGCCCGGTCGCGTGGAGAAGTACACCTATCGGGAACTACACGCGGCGGTGGAGCGCTGGGCCGCGGCCTTGCAGCGGATTGGCCTGCAGAAGGGCGACCGCATTGCCTTCTTCCTGGGCAACCGGCCTGAATTTGCCATCGCCTATCTGGCCGTCATCTGCCTGGGCGGGGTGATGGTTCCCGTCAATTTGCGCTACCGCAAACGGGAGATTCACCACATCCTGCACGATTGCACGGCCAAATTTCTGTTGACCGAGGCCGCGCAACAGCCGGTGCTGGACGAGTTGGAGGCGGACGATCTGGCCGCGGTGGAACGGGTGCTGCTGGTGGATGAGGCCGAAAGCTGGTTGGGTGCGACCGTCACACCCACACCGGTACTCGTGCAGGGGGAAGATCTGGCGCTGATTATGTACACCAGCGGCACCACCGGGCGCAGCAAAGGCGCGATGATCACCCACAACAATGTGCTGGCGACGGTTACCGGTCTGCTTTCGGCCTGGGCTTGGGAGCGGGAGGATGTGATTCTGCTGCCCCTGCCCCTCTTCCACACCCACGGGCTGATCGTTGGCTTGCACTGCGCGCTGGCCGCGGGGGCCACCACCCGTCTGCGTCCCAAGTTCGACCTGGCCGAGACGCTGGATGTGTTGGGCAGCGGCGGCGCAACCCTCTTTTTCGCCGTGCCCACCATCTACTTCCGGCTGGTGGACGCCCTGCGGGGAATGCAACCGAAGCCCGACTTCAGCCGGATGCGCCTCTTCTGCGCGGGCAGCGCACCCCTGCCCGCGGAGACCCACAACGAATTCGAGCAGTTGACCGGTCTGCGCATTTTGGAGCGCTACGGCATGACCGAGACGGGGATGAACTTCAGCAATCCCTACGCGGGGCCGCGCATGGCCGGGACAGTGGGCATTCCCCTGCCCGGCGTCTTCGGCCGCATTGTGGACGGGCAGGGCAATCCCGTGCCGCCGGGCGTGGAAGGGGAATTGCTGGTGCGGGGCAGCAACGTTTTCGACGGTTACTGGCAGGACCCGGAGAAGACTGCGGCCAGTTTCAGCACCGACGCCGACGGCATCCGCTGGTTTCACACGGGCGATCTGGCCCGGCAAGAGCCGGAGACGGGCTACGTTACCCTGCTGGGCCGTCGCCACGAACTGATCATCAGCGGCGGTTTCAATATCTACCCGCGGGAGATCGAGGAGATGCTCTGCACCTTTGCCGGGGTGGCCGAGGCCGCGGTGGTGGGCGCGCCCCATCCCGACTGGGGCGAAGTGCCAGTGGCCTATCTGGTCTGCAACGGCGGGGTGGACGAGACAGCGCTGGTGGTCTATTGCCGCTCCCAGCTTGCCAGCTTCAAACTGCCCCGGCAATTCCATTACGTGGAACAACTGCCCCGCAACGCGATGGGGAAAGTGCAGAAGCATCTATTGCCGGGGAGGTAGGAATGAATGAGGGGATGAGGGGATGAAGCTTTCTGCGGGTCCAGGTTTTTCCTCCTTTACAGGCTCCCGCAACTCTGCTATACTTGCTTCCGAGCCACCTACAACTGAATGATCCTATTGTCTGCGGGTTTTCTACCTGAGCACACAGAGGGAACTTATGGTCACACATCAGCAGATCGACAAGACTCGCGGCAACACAGCTACCCACGCCAAAAAGAATAAACCCCAGACCGGCGCGCATCCCGCTCAGATTTTGCAGCGCCTGGAGGACGCGCCCGGTAACATCCGGCCCGCCGATGTGCTGCAATTGCAGCGCGCCATCGGCAACCGGGCTACTGAGCGCATCTTGCAGGCCAAATTAAAACTTGGCCCCGCCGGGGATGTCTATGAGCAGGAGGCGGAC
>JACQGT010000009.1 GCA_016199425.1 Chloroflexota bacterium | reverse complement strand
GCGCCGTCCGCGCCGGTCACAATTCCCATCACCTCGTCGTCCCGGGCAATGGCCGGATCGATGCGGGCTTCGGCCACTGTGCCGGAATTGATGTCCGCGCCGCTGTGGGTGTGGCCTGGCCGGGAGAACTCACCGGAATCCAAGCCATCCAACACATCTGCGTTGATGCCAGAACCGGGGCCGCCGCTGGCAGTAACAATCCCCATCACTTCGCTGTCCCGGGTGATCGCCGCGGCGATGCGGGCGTCGGCCAGAGTGCCGGCGTTGATGTTGCTGGCGTTGCGGTAGAAAGCGCCCTCCTCCCCATCCAGGCTGCCCGCTTCCCAGGCCCAGGTGGCATAGGGGACAAAGGCCAGACGCATACGTGGCGCGGCTTCGGAGTCGGTGCTCACCTTCACCCCCAACCAGCGGTCATTGCCGTCAAAAATCGCCGGGTCCAGCGGGATTGTGTCACCTAAAAGAGTGGTAAACAGGCCTTTGCTGACGGTCACGTCTTTGAGTTCAGTCCATAGGGTCGCGCCAGCCGTGGCCGCATCGTAGATACGGAAGGTCATGGAATAGCTGCCGTCAGCTTTGGGCGCGCCGGTGGTCGGGTCGGCCAGACGGCCCTGATAGCTGAGCACGTGGGTGGTGGCCGCAGTGCCCGCGGGAAGCTGTTCCAGCACCCCAGCCAGCACAACGGCATCGTTCTGCCGGCTGACTGAAAGGAGCAGGGCGGTCGCGGTCACCAACAGAAGAATAGTCAATCGAGACCAGAAACGTGATCGTGCCATAAATGAGACCTCCGCGAAAGAAAGCCAATATAGGCAATCAGGGTCGTGTTGACCCCCAACCGCCTATGCGATTTGCCAAGAATGGAATACGGGTTGATGTATCCCTAAGCATAGCGTTTTAGCCGCGCCGTGTCAAGCGCTTCTCACAAATCGAAGGGCGAGCAGAGCATAAACGCCTGGAAATACCCGCGCCCAGCACTGGCCGGATATGCGGCCATTCGATGCACCAATCGTCCTGGCATATCGCACCCCGGCGCAGCAGTGTAAGACACAGGTCGCCCATAGCCCACACTCTTGACGGAATCACTCTGCGGCGGCTTGCGCCCGGCGCAGAAACTCCTGCACCTGCACGGGCTGTCCCGTGCGGCTGCTCTCGATAAAGGGTGTACTTCAGTTTCGGGGCACACGATTCCGGGAATCGACCAGCGGCAGTCTACAAGGCCGGAGATCGTCTGGTCGATTCCCGGAATCAGACGCTTTCGCCCCCAACTTGAAGTACACCCCTCGATAAAAGGCTGTTTGCATTTTCTGCCATTACTCCGTACAATGAAAGAGAAGTACCCTCTATTGAGAACCATACACAAGCCAGATAGCCGACAACTGACTCCAATCCGTATCTGTCCTGAAAAAAAAGTCCCCGGCACTTTCTGTCTAAGCGAGCGGTAACTGTCGGTTTTCAGCAACGAAGTTCGTCAAGCGCCGGGGACTTTTTCATCCCCCGTGGCGCACGACAGTGCATGAGGAACTGTTTAGGAGAAACAACAATGAAGTTGGGATATAGCACGTGGGGTATGCCCACAGTTCCGGTCGATAGTGCCCTGGCCCACCTGGCCGCACTCGGTTTCGACGGCGTAGAACTGACCGTCATTCCTGGCTATAGCACCGAACTCAGCATTCTGACCAAAAGCGAGCGGCGGCGCATTCTGAAACTGCTGAAAAAGCACGGGCTGGACCTGCCCGCCATCGCCGGCCACACCAGCTTGATGGAAGAGGATGCCAAGAGCCACGCAGCCAATCTCAAGCGACTGAAACAGACCATCGATCTGGCCGTGGATTGGGCCGGTCCCGACGCTCCCCCCGCCATTGACACCACCGCAGGCAGCAAACCCGAGGAGTGGGGTAGCCGCAGGGCGCAACTGGTGGAGCGCACCCAGGAACTGGCCGATTATGCCCAGGCAAAGGGCGTGACGATTGCTATGGAACCCCACGTGGGATCCATCATTGACACACCCCAGAAAATGGTGGAATTGATCGAATTGGTCGGTCTGCCCAACGTCAAAGTCAACTTCGACATCAGCCATTTCAATGTGATGGGTTTCAGCATCGAAGAATCGGTCTCCGCGCTGGCCCCCCACGCCGTGCATACCCACGTGAAAGACGAGACCGGGCGCGCCCCCAACCACCAATTCCTCATCCCTGGCGAGGGCGTCTTCGATTACGTGACCTATCTCAAGTCCATGCAGCGCCACGGCTACACCGGCTATATCTCGGCGGAAGTGAGTGTAATGGTGCAGCGGCGACCCAACTACGACCCGCTGCAAGCGGCTACCCAGACCTACGCCACCCTCGCGGCAGCCTTTGAGTCCGCTGGCATTGATCGGAGCCGTTAGCCCATGCGCATGAGCTGTCTGCCCGTCTCCCTCTACGCGGGCCTGAGCGCGGGCCGCCGCACTTTGGCCGACTGGTTTCGCTTCGCCGCCGAATTGGGGCTGGACGGGGCCGACATCAGCGTGGCCCACCTGCCGGGGCGGGACGCGGCCGCGCTCGATCCCCTGCGCCGCCAGGCCGAAGACGCCGGCGTCGCCATCCCGATGCTGGCGACCTACACGGATTTCACCCACCCGGACCCGGCCACCCGCGCCCGGCAGACCGACGAACTGCGCTCCTGCATCGCCGCCGCCGCCCGGCTGGGCGTGGGTTATCTGCGTGTCACCGCCGGGCAGAACCATCCCGGCGTGCAGCGCGACGAGGGTATTGCCTGGGCCTGCGCCGGGTTGACCGCTTGTGTGGAAGAAGCCAGCGCCGCGGGCGTGACACTCTGCTACGAAAACCACACCATCGGCTACGGCTGGACCCACTACGACTTTTCTCTGCCCTCCGCCATCTTCCTGGAAATTGTGCAACGCACCGCAGGCAGTGGTCTGCAATTGCTCTTTGACACGGCCAACAATCTGGTCAACGACGAGGAACCCCTGCCCGTGCTGGAAGCGGTCATCGACCGGGTGGCTGTGGTCCACGCTGCGGATATGGCGCGCAAAGGCCACTTCGAGCCGACTGTTGTGGGCACGGGCGTCTCTCCCCTGGCGGCCATCTTCCGCCGTCTCCACCAGCACGGCTTCGACGGCTGGCTGAGCGTGGAGGAAGGCAGCAAGACCGGCGAGGAGGGCTTTCGGCAGGCGATTCCCCAGGTGCGTTATCTTTGGAAAGAAGCTGAGGAGTCTCTCGCATAGCTCTGTGTATGTCTTGAATGAACAGGCTGGCCGGAGGAATCAGAATGGATACAACTTCTCTCCTGCTACTTCTTGCTGTTGTAATAATTTTCTGTCAGAGATGCAATTAATAGAAGTGCCAGCCCACCGAACAACTAATCTGCCACATTACTAATCTGCCACATTAGTGAAGACATAGGAGGTACAATGATGGGACACCTCTCAGACATTGAACTGACCTACATTGAGCGGTTGGAACTGGAATTCATGCAGAAGGGCAGAGAAATAAGTCGGGCAATAGGCCGTGAAGAAGGCATATTGCTGGGGAAACGTACCTTTCTGCTGCGTCTTTTTGCTCACCGTTTTGGCGAAGTTCCTGCCGATATCGTATCGCGCATCGACGCAATACAGGATCACAACCTGTTGGACCCGCTGGTTGTACAGGCATTGACCGCACAGTCGATAACTGACCTGACCTTTCCCGAACCAGTTACCGACGAGAACGATTAGCAAAGAAAGCACATCTCAAATCTTATGCCAGCTCGCCCCAAAGTCCTTCTCGCCTGTAACCCAAACGTCCGCAACGCCTATCTTGACGCGCCGGATGTGGCGCGGCTGGAATCCCTCGCTGATTGGAGTTGGTTTTCCTGCGAAGGGGGCGGCATCTATTCGACCAACACCGACACGGAGACAGCCCAGCGCCTGGGCAAGGAATTGGCCGAAACCGATGCGCTGATCGTCTGTCACGGCGCACCGACGGTGACCGAAACAGTGCTGACGGGCGCGCCCCGCCTGCGCTTCATCGGTGAACTGGAAGGCGACCGCTTCGCCACTCGCGTTGATTTGGATGCGGCCTGGGCGCGGGGTATCCGCACAGTGGACACGACCAACGCCTCCTCCTATCCCGTGGCTGAGTGGGCGCTGGCGCTGAT
>JACQGT010000301.1 GCA_016199425.1 Chloroflexota bacterium | reverse complement strand
TGGTTTTCCGTCCCTTCCGGTCGTATTGCTACTCCGCCATACGCTTTTTGCAAATGTAGGACGGAATGGTATTCCGTCCCTTCCGGTCGAATTGCCAATCCGACCTACGCGATTTGCACCTGTAGGACGGAATGGTATTCCGACCCTTCCGGTCGGATTGGTAATCCGACCTACGCGATTTGCACCTGTAGGACGGAATGGTATTCCGTCCCTTCCGGTCGGATTGCCAATCCGACCTACAAAATTTTCCCCTTCCGATGTATAATTCCATCTACCCAACCGACCACGCAGAAGGGCAGAATGTGTGTGACCGAAGATCGATTCGACAGCGCAGAGGACGACGAAAATTACTTCTGGCGTCTGGTGCAGGGGCGGCGCTCGATCCGGCGCTACCAGACTCGACCGATTCCCCGCTCCCTATTGGAACGCATTCTGACTGCGGCCATCTGGGCACCCTCTGCCCATAACCGGCAGCCCTGGCGCTTCTGTGTCATCGATAGCGACGCAAGTAAACTGGCGTTGAGCCAAGCGATGGGAGAGTGCTGGCGGCGCGATCTGGCCGCCGACAATGCGGACCCTGGCTTTATCGAACGACGGGTGGCCGTCAGCCATGCCCGCATCACCGGCGCAGCCGCGCTGGTGGTGGCCGCGGTCTCGCTGGAGGAGATGGATGTCTACCCGGACCCCCAGCGGGCCGAGGCCGAGTGGCTGATGGCTGTACAGAGTACGGCTTTGGCCTGCCAGAATCTTCTCCTGGCCGCCCACCACTACGGCCTGGGCGCGTGTTGGATGTGTGCGCCGCTTTTCGTTCCCGACACAGTGCGGGGTATACTCAACCTGCCGGAGACGTGGCATCCCCAGGCGCTGATCACACTGGGATATACAGCAGAAGACAGAGAAAAAGAACGACTCTCCTTAGGAGAAAGAGTGTTATGGCGGTAAGCACAAAACCCGCAAGAGAAAAGGTTGTGGCCCTGGCCGGTGGGGTGGGAGGGGCGAAACTGGCAGCGGGATTGCAGGCCGCGCTGCCGACCGGTTGCCTGACTGTGATTGTCAATACAGGCGATGATTTCGAGCATTGGGGTCTGCACGTCTGCCCGGACCTGGACACGGTTCTCTACAATCTGGCGGGGCTGAACAACCCGGAGATGGGTTGGGGCCGCCAGGATGAGGCGTGGACAGTCTTGGGCGAGATGGAACGCTATGGCGGGGAGAATTGGTTTCGTATTGGGGACCGGGACCTGGCCCTCCATCTGCGCCGCACGGAATGGCTGCGTATGGGGCTTTCGCTGACGGAGGTGACAGACCGCCTGCGCCGTCTGTTGGGCGTTCCCTCTGCCATCCTGCCCATGTGCAACGAAGCTGTGCGCACGCTTGTCCATACGGAGGAGGGGGACATGCCCTTCCAGCACTATTTTGTGCGCCGCCGCTGCGAGCCATCTCTGGTCGATCTCTCCTTTGTGGGGGCCGAAAGCGCCACCCTCTCGCCGGAGGTGCGCAAGGCGCTGAACAGCGCCGATCTCGTCGTCTTCTGCCCCAGCAACCCTTACGTCAGTATCGATCCCATCCTCAGCGTGCCAGGGCTGCGCGACCTTCTGCGCCACTCCAAAACGCCCAAACTCGCGGTCAGTCCCATTGTCAACGGCCAGGCATTGAAAGGCCCAGCGGCCAAAATGATGCGGGAATTGGGCGAAATGAGCAGCCCATTGACCGTTCTCGATCATCTGGGCGATGTGCTGGACGGCTTTGTCATCGACCGGGCCGACGCCGAACTGAGCGACGCTGTGATCCTGCCCGCGCTGGTCACGGGGACGATTATGAACGATCTCCCCTCCAAAGAGCGGCTGGCCCAGGATATTCTAGCCTTTGCCGCCACCCTACGCACCGCCCCCGTCCCCAGCGCGGCTGATTGATGTCTCACCCTTTGCAACTGTGGATCACAATCCCCGTCAAGCCCCTGGCAGAGGGCAAAAGCAGGCTGGCGTCGGCACTGAGCGGAGACGAGCGGCTGGCACTCACCCGTCAATTGGTGCAGAGAACGCTGGATGTCGTGTTGTCGGTGGCTGGCGTGGCCGGGGTACTCGTCATCAGCCGGGACCCGGATGTCCTGGGGCTGGCCGAACGGTCCGGGGCGCTGGTCGTGCAGGAGACAGCGGTCAATGGGACAGAAAAGACGAGGGGGCAGGAGTGGGGATTGAACCGGGCCATCGAGCAGGCGGCGGCTTTTATCCTGGGGAGAGGCGGGGACGCGCTGCTCTTTCTGCCCACCGACTTGCCCCTGCTGCAAGCCGCGGAGATCGATTCGATTGTGCGGGTCTGGGATCAGCGGCGCAACTGCGTTGTGATTGCGCCCAGCCAGAGCGGGGGGACCAATGCCCTGCTGCTTTCCCCACCCAATGCGATTGCCCCTGCCTTTGGTCTGGGCAGTTTTACCCGCCATGTCCAACTGGCGCAGCAGAGGGGTTTGCGTGTCGAAGTGGTGGAGTCGCCTGCCCTGGCCTGGGATGTGGACACGCCGGACGAGTACCGGCTGTTGGTAACGCCGTAAGGCAACAGTGTCGTCTGCCAGAGTTGCTGGCGAGGCGTGAAACGTGATTCGTGAGACCAGTAGCATTGTTCACGTTTCACGTTTCGTCAGAATAGTTATGGCTCGCTGCTGCCCGTTGTTTCTTTACGCCAATCTTTACGTCAATCTTTACACTAACCGCATCCCCAACAGATACCCCCCATCCACTGTCAGCGCGCTGCCGGTGATGTAGTCGGCGTCGTCGCTGCACAGGAAGGCG
>JACQGT010000284.1 GCA_016199425.1 Chloroflexota bacterium | reverse complement strand
CGTAAGCAAAATCGTAAGATAGCCCGGCGGTATCATTCCGTGGAAACGCATGGCTGGTATGCGAGATCGTCTGATCCACGACTTCGGGGTAGATTTTGATATCGTATGGGAAACTGCATCTCGTCTAATACCCGAGCTTGCGCCGAAAATCAGTGCTGTTGTATCGGTAGAACGTGAGCATAAAAACCAAGACCAGGAGCAGTAGCGCCAACAGAATGAAGCGGGTCATAAACCAACAATCTATCTGCCACCTGCAACTTGCAACTTGCCCCCAACCAGTTCCTATGCTATTCTTAGCTGCTTCCAACAGTCCTACCCACAGCGGTAAAGGGCAGACTAATCCCCCGGCTGCCTGTTTGACCCCAATTGTGCTTCACTCCGTTTGTTCTTTCGTCCAAGTGTAGTCCCATTTTCACACATCTCAGGAGGAACACCGATGAAACAGTGGCGTTTGTATCCGGTGCTGGCTCTGCTCGTGGTGATGGCGATGGTGCTGGGCGCGTGCCCTGCGCCCGCGCCCGCCGCGCAGCCCGCACAAGAAGCGGCCCCCGCCGCGCAAGAAGCAGCCCCCGCACCCACGGCAGCCCCCGCGGCCGAGACCGGCGGCGGCGTTGTCAAAGTCTACACAAGCTGGCCGCTGCAGGGTTCTATGCTCCCCGAAGGCGATTCCATGAAGAAGGCCGCAGACCTGGCACTGAAACATTACCTGGACGCGCACGGCGGCGGCCCTGCCGGTCTGACCGTCGAACTGGTGAATCTGGACGACGCGTCGCCCACCACCGGTTCGTGGGATGGCACGATTGAGGCCGAGAACGCGCAGAAGTGCGTCAACGACGCCGATTGTATGGTCTACTTCGGCACCTACAACTCGGGCGCAGCCAAAATTTCCATGCCCATCACCAATCGCGCCGGCATTGCCCAGATCACCCCGGCCAACACCTACCCCGGCCTGACCCACGCCTGGGATCAGGGCGAGCCGGAAATCTACCGACCCAGCGGCACAGTCAACTACTTCCGCACCAATGCCTCGGACGACGTGCAGGGCTGGGCGGGCGCTGCCTGGGCCAAGTGCCTGGGCTACGACACCGTTTACCTGCTGGACGACCGCCAGCTCTATGGCAAGGGTGTGGTAGATGCCTTTATCCAGCAGGCCGAAAAGGAGGGCATTGAGATCGTCGGACGGGACGGCGTAGAGTCCTCGGACATCGACTTCCGCTCCCTGCTGACGAAAGTCAAGGCGGCCAATCCGAAACTGGTCTATGGCGGTTTTGTGATCGACAGCGGCGGCCCCCAGGTCATCCAGCAGATGGGTGCGCTGGGTCTCTTTGAGCAGGGCATCAAATTCATGGGGCCGGACGGTCTAGTGAATCCCGCGCTGGTGGAGCAGGTAGGCGGCGCGGAGGTTGCCAACGAGAATGTGCTGCTCACCTTCCCCGGTCTGGCCCCCAGCCAGCTCACTTCGGAAGCGGGCAAGAAATTCTTCAACGACTTCATTGCCGAATACGGGATGGAGCCCAGCCCGTGGAGCACCTACGCCTACCAGTCCACGCAGGTCATCCTCGATTCCATCGAGCGGGCCGGCGCGGCGGACAAGGCCGCGATTCTGGAGGCCATGCGCAACCTGGACAACTTCGAGGGCATCACCGGCGTCTTCGGCTTCAACGAAAATGGCGACCCGACCCTGACCGCGATGGGCGGCAATATCGTGCGCGACGGCGACATCCAGTACGTCGGGGCCATCAGCCCGGATATGGTGGATGCGGGCACGTGCGATACGGCCATGCCGTAAGGACGTGGTGCGTGAATAGCGCATCAGCACTGTGACGAGTGAAACGTGAAACGTGAGATCGACGGTTGTTCTCACGTTTCACGTTTCACTTCTCTCCTCCCGACGCCCGGCAAACCCATCACTCTCACTCCGAGGTGCCCCGTGTCGCCAACCGAAGTTCTGATCCAACAGTTGTTGAACGGCCTGACCATCGGCGCGTATCTGGCGCTGATCGCACTGGGCTATACGATGGTTTACGGTATTATCGAGCTGATCAATTTCGCCCACGGCGACCTTTTCACCTTTGGCTTTCTCATTTCCCTGAGCCTCTTTCGGCTCTATGGCGCAACAGGAACCCTCGTCGGTTTTGAATTGGTCTGGCTCTTTACGACGGTGCTGCTGTTGACGATGCTGCTGACCGGGATTCTCAATGTAGTCATCGACCGCATCGCCTATAAGCCACTACGCAAAGCGCCCCGGCTGGCCCCCCTCATCACAGCCGTGGGCATGTCCTTTGCCCTGGAAAATATCTTCGCCAACTGGTACGGCTCCAGCCAGATCAACTACCCGGACTTCTTCCCGCGCGTGGACATCCTGCGCCAGTGGTTGCAGATGGACACCTTCATCCTCTTTACCACCCAGGACCTGCTCCTCATCGGCGTCACCCTTCCGTTGATGATCGGCCTGCGCTTCTTTATCCAACGCACAAAACTGGGCAAGGCTATGCGCGCCAGCGCCCAGAATGCCAACGCCGCGGCCATTATGGGTATCAATGTGGAGCGGGTGATTATGACGACATTCTTCATCGGCGGCGCGCTGGCCGGCGCGGCCGGGATGATCTTCGGCAATTTCCTGCACACGGGGCGCTATCTGATGGGCTTTGACGCCGGTCTTTTTGCCTTCACCGCCGCGGTCTTTGGCGGCATTGGCAACATTACGGGCGCGATGCTGGGCGGGCTGATTATCGGGATGATCAAAGCCTTCAGCGACCAGTATCTAGCGGCCCAGTGGACCCGGGCCGTCATCTTCGCCATTCTGATTCTGGTGCTGGTCTTCCGGCCGCAGGGCTTGCTGGGACAGGGGGAGGCAGAGAAAGCCTGATGCAACAGACACAGCCCCAATCCACTCTTGCCACCCCTGGCCGCACAACTGGCATACCCCGCCCGGAACAGATCAGCAATTGGGTGCTGGTCAGCGGTCTGCAAGCCTTTATCCTCATCGCCCTGACCCCCGCTCTGCTCAACCGTTGGGGAGCGCTGGGCTGGGCCGCCTTTGCCCTGGGCGCGCTGATGGCCTTTTTCTGCTATGGCTGGTACACGGGCAAGGCCGGGGCCTATCCGGTGCTGGCGATCTTCTACGTCTTCTCCTTTGTCAGTCTGCTGGGCGCGGTTCTGGCCTTTCTCTCGGCCCAGCCCCTGCTGACGGCACTGATCTTCCTGGCCCTGGCCTATCTCACCGCGGCGGCCTTTGCCCGCAAAGAACGGGGCGCGTCCATCTTTCTGGCGATTGTGCTGGTCATTGGCTTCGTCGTCCTCTTTGCCTCGGCCAGCGAGGGCGCACGCGATCGGCTGAATCTGATGCTTCTCTTTTTTGGCTTCTACGTGCTGACCAGCGGCGCGGCCACTTTCATCTTCAGCGTGCGTTTCAGCGATCTGCGCCGGGCCGACGTGCTGGCTTTCTACGGCTTCAGCAGCGAACCGGCCATCCTGACCGCCGTCGAGACAGCGCAAGCACGCCTGACCGCTTTTCTCTCCGGCAGCTACGGGCTGATCACCGGGCTGCTGCGCCCGATTGGACGGGGATCAGCCGCCACCGGCAGAGCGTGGCGCGGTGGGCTGGCGGCCCTGCCCCGGCCCGCGCTGCGAGGTACACAGGTAGCGCTGCTCGTCGTCGGGCTGCTCATCTTTCCCATGGCCGTGCGCCAGTTGGAGATGGCGACAAACCTATCCCTGCTCATCACAATGAATGTGGGGCTGCTTTTCGTCGTCCTGGCCCTGGGGCTGAATATCGTCGTCGGTTTCGCCGGTCTGCTGGACCTGGGCTACGCGGCCTTTTTCGCCATCGGTGCCTATACAATGGGCGTCTTCACCTGGCCCAATCTGGGGTTGGAGTGGAGCTTCTGGGTTGTCATCTGGCTGAGCGCGCTGGTGGCGGGCATCTTTGGGATCGTTATCGGCGCGCCGACCCTGCGTCTGCGTGGCGACTATCTGGCAATCGTCACCCTGGCCTTCGGCGAGATTGTGCCGCGGGCCATCCGCGAGCTGTGGGACATCAAACTCAAAATACCCTTCACTGACATTTATCTGATCGGATCCAAACTGAAAGGCTTCAACCTGACCAACGGTCCTCAGGGGATGAACCCGGTGGGCCGCCCGGAGCTTTTCGGCGTGGAAATCGGCGTGGACCCCATCCACCTGGGCAGCCTGACCATCAGTCCACCCATGCAGTGGTATTTTCTGATTCTGCTGGTGGGCGGCCTGGTGCTCTTTGCCGCGCTGCGTCTGGAACGCTCGCGGCTGGGCCGGGCGTGGATGGCGATCCGGGAGGACGAGACCGCGGCCGACGCCATGGGCGTGGACCCCATCCGCACGAAGCTGCTGGCCTTTGCCCTGGGCGCATCCTTCTCCGGCTTCGCCGGCTCCATCTATGCGGCGATGATCCAGGCCATCTTCCCCGAACTCTTCAGCTTTCTCGTCTCCATCTTCCTGCTGATTCTGGTAATTGTGAGCGGAATGGGCAACATCTGGGGCGTGCTGGTGGGCGGGCTGATGATCTCCCTCTTCGACCGGGTGGTACTGGCCCAGATTGTGCCCCAATTTGTGCCCGGCGGCGATGTACTGCAAAAGTGGCGCTGGGTGATGTACGCCGCGGGACTGATTGCGGTGATGGTGCTGCGCCCGGAGGGTCTCTTCCCCAGCGCGGCCCGGCGTGCGGAACTGCATACGAGCGACGATGAGTGGGGCGACGACTTCGCGGAACTGGACGCAGAGACGGCGGCTGTGGTGGGCGGCAGCCCGGCAGCCGATAAGGGAGGCAACTGGTAATGACACTCCTGCACGCGAAGGGACTCAGCAAACGCTTTGGCGGGCTGACCGCCGTGGACAGCGTGGATATATCGATCGAGCCGGGGCAGATCGCCAGCCTGATCGGCCCCAACGGCGCGGGCAAGACCACCTTTTTCAATATGGCGACGGGACTCTACACGCCTAGCGCAGGCACGCTGACCTTTGACGGTCACACGCTGGGGCGCTTCAAACCCAACCGGGTCACATCCCTGGGCATCGCCCGCACCTTCCAGAATATCCGACTCTTCAAAAATATGTCGGCGCGGGAGAATGTGCTGGTGGGGATGAACTGCCGCCTGCGCTCGCCCTGGTACGCCTCCCTGCTGCACACATCGGGTATGAAACGGGAAGAGGCCGCAGCCCACGTCCGCGCCGACGAGTTGCTGGAGTACGTGGGGCTGGGCGCGGCGCGGGGCGACGCCATCGCCCATTTCTTGCCCTATGGGATGCAGCGCCGTCTGGAGATCGCCCG
>JACQGT010000283.1 GCA_016199425.1 Chloroflexota bacterium | reverse complement strand
TTGCTGCGCCCGTCTCGTGTGTGCCGGGCGCAGCAAGCAGCGCCCCTACGAAAACATTATCTGAACATCTATAGATGAAGGAATTGACGAGATGAAGGAATTGACGTGCTGAAAGTCGATTGCCTCGGACCCGCTACGAGGGAAGTGTTTGTATTATACCTGCGGGGGTAGGCCCTGGCAAACAGACAGCCAAAGCAAATTGCACGATTTTTGTCGCCCTACAAAAAATAAGTATATGTTTTCGATAGTCGCTCTGCTGCATCCCTTGTCCAACTTGTGCTACAATAGAGTAGAAGGAATAGAAGGCGAGGATACTTGGTGGAAAAAATAATCGACCGTTTTCTGACAGAGTTGAAAAACGACGGATACTCGGACAATACCATCAGCGCGTATGGCTCCGACATCCGCCAATTCTGCGCCTATTTGCAGGAAGTAGATCCATCGGTACAGCACTGGCAAGAAGTAATACGAACCCGACGCTTCGTTCCTTCTATTAGACGGGATCGCCGTACACCCCGAACAACCCAATCAACCAGCCAACCCATAAACTAAAAAATGCCTACACAATTTTCTCTACAGGAATATGACGCCGCCGCGGCCTACATCCGTGAGCGCATCTCGCAACAGCCCACCGTCGGTTTGATTCTGGGCAGCGGCCTCAGTCCACTGGCCGAATCCATTGAAAATGCCGTGCGCATCCCCTACGCTGACATTCCCCACTTTCCGGTCAGCACAGTGGAAGGACACGCCGGGCAGTTGGTCATCGGCCAACTGGCAGGTGTACAGGTCTGCGCCATGCAGGGGCGTTTCCACCTCTACGAGGGCTACACACCCCAGCAGATTACTTTTCCCGTGCGGGTGATGCGGCGGCTGGGTGTGGGGGCGCTGATCGTCACCAACGCCGCGGGCGGTCTGAATCCGACTTTCCGATCCGGTGATCTGATGCTGATTGAGGATCATCTGAATTTTGTGGGGATGGCGGGCAACCACCCCCTCTATGGGCCGAATGTGGACGCCTTTGGCCTGCGCTTCCCCTCAATGATCCGGGCCTATTCAACCCGGCTGCGCGCTCTGCTGTTAGAAACGGCTGCCGAGTTGGAGATTCCTGTGCGGCAGGGCGTCTATGCAATGGTCTCCGGGCCGAGTTTTGAGACCCCGGCGGAGGTGCGCTACCTGCGCCATGCCGGGGCGGATGCGGTGGGGATGAGCACCGCGCCCGAAGTCGTTGTCGCCCACCACGCGGGGATGGAAGTGTTGGGCATCAGCAGCATTACAAACGTGGCAGTGGATGCGACAGAGTCGGCTATGGATACCAGCCATACGGAAGTGCTGGAAATAGGCAAGGAGATTGTGCCCCGGCTGACCCGGCTGTTGGTGGGGGTGTTGGAGAAACTCTGAGGAATTGAGGAAGGCAGATTCAATTGTTTTCATAGCTCAATCCTTTTCCCGCCAATCCGTACCTGGTTACGTTCTTTGATACCGACTGCGCGGACAAAAACCACCGGACAGACAGATGCAGCCAAAATAATTTGGGTGTGCCACTCACGAGCTATCCCATTTTCTCCGGCAGAACTGTCGCCGCGATCAGCGCCCGCTCCGCGTCCAGCGCAGCCCGCACACCGGCAACCACTGCGTCCAGCGCCACTTCGCTGCCCTCGCCTGTGCGCCGGTTCTTCAGCTCCACAATACCGTTCTCTACGCCCCGCTTACCCATTGTCAGACGCAGGGGTAGACCGATGAGATCCGCATCGTTGAACTTGACCCCGGCCCGATCGTCCCGGTCGTCGTAAAGCACTTCGACGCCCGCATTTTGCAGGGCCGCGTAGACCTCCTCTACCTTCGCCACAATCTCCGGCTGTTTGGGCGTGGCCAGGCTGACCAGATGGACCTGATAGGGGGCAATCGTCACCGGCCAGATGATGCCATTCTCGTCGTTGTTGTTCTCGATGACGCTGGCAATCAGCCGCCCGGAGCCGATGCCGTAACAGCCCATGACCAGCGGGTGGCTCTCCCCCTTCTCGTCCAGATAGAGCGCATCCATGGCCGCGCTGTACTTGGTGCCCAATTTGAAGATGTTGCCCACCTCCACCCCGCGCACCGCGGCCAGGGGTTCGCCGCAGACTGGGCAGCCGTGTCCTTCTGCCGCGGCCGCCACATCCACCACCAGATCGGCTGTGTAGTCCCGTCCGTAGTTGACATTCTTGTAGTGCCAGCCCTCCCGGTTGGCCCCGGCCACCAGATTGCTGCTACTGGGGATCAGGTCGTCCACCACCAGCAGCACCCGCGCGCGGTCGATGCCCACGGGCGAACCGTAGCCTGGCTCTGCGCCGACGGCTTTGATCTCCTCGACAGTGGCCGGGCGCACCCGCCGCGCGGCGATGGCGTTGGTCAGCTTCGTCTCGTTCAACTCCATATCGCCGCGCACGACGACAAAGACAAACTGCTCCCGGCTCTTGCCGTTTTCGCCGTCCACTTCGGCCATCAGGAAGATGGCTTTGGCCGTGCGGCTTTCGGGCACGCCCAGAAAATCGGCCAGGGTGGCGATGGTGTTGACGTGGGGCGTCTCCACCTCTTCCAGGGGCAGAGCCTCCTCGGCCGGCGCGGCTTCTTTGACAAAAGTGGCGATCTGCCGGTTGGCCGCGTAGTAGCAGGCCTCGCAGAGCAGCAGCGTATCCTCACCGATGGGGGTCAGGGCCATAAACTCGTGGGCCATTGTGCCGCCCATCATTCCGGTGTCGCTCTCCACCGCGATCACATCCAGCCCGGCCCGGCGAAAGACGTTGAAGTAGGCCTGGTAGACGTGGGGGTAATAGGCGTCCAGATCGGCAAAGTCGGTGTGGAAGGAGTAGGCGTCCTTCATTGTGAACTCGCGCACGCGGATCAGCCCGCCCCGGGGCCGGGGTTCGTCGCGGAATTTGGTCTGGATCTGGTAGAGCATTTGGGGAAGCTGGCGGTAGCTGTTGACCACCCCGCCGGCCATTTCGGTGATCACCTCTTCGTGGGTCATGCCCAGGACCAGATCACGCCCGTTGCGATCCTTCAGCCGGGCCAAATCGTCGCCGATGGCCTGCCA
>JACQGT010000293.1 GCA_016199425.1 Chloroflexota bacterium | reverse complement strand
GGTCCAATCCCTATTCCCTCTCTCTGCCCGGCTTCAACAGCGTCTGGCCGGCCATCGCGCTGGGTCCAGACGGCGCGCCTCACGTCAGTTGGTACGCCCACGACGACGAGACCAGCGACCGCATCTACTACACCCGGCTGACCTCGGGGGGCTGGCTTACCCCCACACTCCTCTCCCACGAATGGAATGTAGCGGCTGGGCCAGACCTGGCCGTAGACGCCGCCGGGGATGTCCATCTGGTCTGGGAGATGAAGCCCGATGAAAATCTGCCCGCTTTTGCCATCTACTACCGGCGCACGAGCGGCGGTGGCCAGGTCTGGCTGCCCTGGGAGCAGATCAGCCCACCCGGCCATAACGCCAATCGCCCCCAACTGGCGCTGGACAGAAACGGCGCGCCTCACGTGGTCTGGTACGACGTCAACGAGGAGGAGATTTACTACACCAATCGGGAAGGGGGAAGCTGGTCGACGCCGGAGAATATCTCCCAAAGTCCGGCCACATTTGCGGGCGGTACTATCTCTTCCCAGGGGCCGTCGCTGGCGCTGGACAGCGCGGGGCGGGTACACGCGGCCTGGCTGGAGAGTGTGAGCCGTCTCCATTTGGACTCGGTTAAATACGCCGTGCAGCAGGAGGGCGGCTGGCAGCGCAGTCTGCTGATGAGCCGGCCGGAGATTGTGCGGGATATGGACCGCAACGCGGGCATCAATGTACAGGTGGCGGCGGGCGCGCAGGGCGATGTCCACGTCGTCTGGCACGATGTGGGCGAGAGCAGCGAACTGCGCATCTACGAGAGCAACAATCTCGCCCCAGCGGGCTGGAGTCTGCCTACCCTCATCTCGACGGACACGGGTGGGGCTATGCGCCCCGCTGCCTATGTGGACGACGCCGGTCGTTTGCATCTGGTCTGGACCGACTTTTTTCAAAGCCGCCAGATTTTCTACCAGCGCCAGGATCGCTTCGATTGGCTCAAAGTGGCGGACAGCAACGGTCGCCCCCAGAGCGGCGCGCTGATCTACGCCAACGGGCGGCTGATCGGGCAGAGCGACAGCCGGGGTCTCTTTTTGCCCGACAATCTGAGCGCCGGGGATGAGTTGACGGCGCTGGCCCCCGTGGCCGAATTCGCCGGGGTGCGCGGCCAGCACACATCGCCGGATGCGCCGGGCCGTGACTGGGCCTATCGCACCTATCTGACCAACTGGCGCTACGACGCCGAAAGCAACCGGCTGGGCGAGCCTTTCACGCCGGGCAAGGGGGAGAAGCGGCTGACGGTGCGCGCCGATAGTCCCCTGGCGCTCTTCAATCTGGTGGTCTCGCTGCAATGGGCCGCGGATATTTCTTATACCGAAACCTTCTCCCGTGCCCTGGGTCTGGCTTCGGACTATCTGTTCGACGCCAGCAACGGTCAGATGGCCGTGGGCAGCGTAGCCATCTACACCGGCGGGCAGTTCTGGCAGGAGGCGGATCTGCAGGTGCTGGCCTACAACCACAGCCGGCCCAACGCCGACATCGACGGTCTGCGCGATAGGCTTTCCCCGCCGATCCGGGTGGGGCGCAGTTGGTCGGGCAAAGTGGGCGGCCAGGAGGAGGAAGGGGCGTGGGATCAGCCCGACGGCTACCGCACCCTCGTCCACGAGTTCGGCCACTACGCCCTGGGGCTGTGGGACTCCTATTTTCGCATTGTGCGCGACGAACAGGGCAACCAGAAAGATCAGGTGACGGCCCATTGTACAGGGCCGGAGATTCAGACAAACGGCCAGGCCTGGAGCAATGCCACGCTGATGGACTACCAGTACAACGCCAGCGAGTTTTCCATGCGCAATTCCGCGGCCTGGAACGAGGAGTATTGCAGCCAGACCGAACAGTTTGCCCGCCACGGCCAGTCGGACTGGGAGACGATTCGTTCCCTTTTTGCAGACACGCAGAGTCCGGCCCGCTGGCGTTGGCAGACACCCGCCGCGACCGGTGTGCTCTCGGGGCCGGTCGCTTTGCCGCTGCTGGGGACGCCCGCCATCGCCGTCGCCGCGCCGATAACACCTGCGGTCACGACACCCCTGCTGCTGCAAGGACCGGGCGACTCCATCCGCCAGGCGCTTGTCACAACCTACGGCCTGGGCGGGCAGGGCAGGGCGACTATCGACCAGGGGCAGAGCGACAGCCAGGGATGGATCCGGCTGCTGGGGGTGCGGGACGGGGATGTGGCCCGGGCGCTCTCCTGGGACGGCGTCTACAGCGGGCAGACGACGCTGAGCGCAGGTGTCACCAATACGCTGGTGTTGACTCACACCCCTGCCCTCGCCAGCCGCGGGGCGGGTGCTCCCCGCTATCTGCGTCTGCTGCCCCACGCCAGCGGTCGGGGCGTCGAGGTGCAGATGCCCGGTCTGGGCCCGGGCGCGGCGCTAGACGCCTATCTGGAGCTGACCGGGCGGGAGAGTTCGACCCAACAGGTGATGGGCTACAGCGGGCTGAAGGGCGAATACCGGGCCACCCTGACCCCCGCTTTCGCCGATGCCAGCGCCACCCTGGACGGTTTGGCCCAGGTGTGGGTGAGCGGGGTGGATGTGGAGGATCAGCCGGTCTATCTGCCGGGGCGAGCTGCCTTCTATTCGTTGCAGCCGGGGGTGGGCCGCTATCTGGCCTCGCCCGATGGCCGTCTGCGTCTGAGCCTGCCTACAGACGCCGCGCCGGATACGGGTTTGCCCGTGCGCCTGCTGCTGGGCGAGCAGAACAGCTTTGGCAGCATTGACGGGTTGGCTTTTCTGTCGCCGGTTTACGAGTTGCGGCTGGGCGGCGCGTTGGCCGGTTTTGCCGCGCCGGCCACGCTGGCCATCCACGCCGACGACCCACAGGGCCGGGCAGCCGGGCAGCCGGTCATCGCCCGCTTCGACGAGACAAGTCACCAGTGGCAGCCCCTGGCGACGGGCTGGGATGGCGAGAGCCGGGCGGCGTCCACGGCTGTCACGGGGATGGGCTTCTACGTCCTGCTGGCTGGGGGAGAGGAGATGCGTCTCTATTTGCCACAGGTGCGGAATTGACGGGTGCGTCCCGCATAGGGGGTGTCAGACCTGCCAGGTTTTCCGAAACCTGGCAGGTCTGACACGAAAATGGGATATACCCGGAATTGACAAGTTGCTGCGGCTGTGATACACATCATCTGTATTTCGCTTCGCAGGCGCATCACACCCTTCTTCACTTCCTTCGCCTGTACCGCCTTCTTTGTAGCGTTCCTGACGCAGATGTCTGAGAGCGCTCTACTGCTTCACCAATCGAATCCCGTTCCCCGGTTCGTCATCACCCCACTTCATCGTCGCCAGAACCGGATCTCTTTCTGTTTGCCCACAGACTGGAGGTCTTGTGATGGTCTACCCACCTCACACTTGAAGCGTAAGAAACGACATCCCCATCGTCAATGTAGTTGACGGCTGCTGCCCCCGCGCCAGCCATCTCTTCGCATATTTACCGTTGGCTTCACGCTGACAAAAAGACGCCATGACTTTCGAATCGTCGAACGCTCTTTTCCTGCGCGCTCAGGAGTGCATGCAAACCGGGGACCTGGACACCGCGCTGCTGTTGTTGGAACAGGCGCGCAGCGATTGCGTTGAGCAAGCGGATGCAGCAGGCGAATTACAGGTCATTCTGCTCCTGGCCCAAGTCCACCACCGCCGGGAGGATTTAGGCTCTGCCCGCTTATACACGGAAGAAGCCGCTGTTCTATTGGCCGAATCGCCAGCGCTGGACACGGCATCCCGCGCCGACGCCTATTTGGGTCTGGCGCGGCTGGCACCTGACACGGGGCAACTGGCCCAGGGGTTTGTGTATGCACAGGAGGCTTTGCGCCACTATCAAAAGATAGGTTCACGCCGCGGCGAATATGACGCCCACATCCTCTCTAAATTGATCGCACAACAGCGGGGACATCACCAGATCGCGATGGCCCATCTCCAGGCGGCCACCCAACTGGCGCGCCTGTTGGATTTGGGCGCGGCTGAGCAGACTTTTCTGCTCAACACGCGGGCGCATACCTGTTGGTATCGGGGGCAATTGACATCTGCCCTGCAGACAGCGCGCCAGGCCGTCGTTCTTGCCGATAGTGCAGGGCCGGTCAAGTTCCGCGTCTACAACAGACTGCTGTGCGCCAATATCCTGCGCGCCAGGCAAGAATATGCCGATGCAGAAGCGATGTATCGTGAGACTTCTCACGTGTTGGAAGAGACGGGGTTTTCTCTGTTCCAGGTCTGGATCGAGGTCAATTGGGCCTGGCTGGATGTCCTGCAAGCGCGTTATGACCAGGCCCGGCGCAGGCTCTACATGGCTCTGGAAACGGCGGACAAGGGCCAGGCAATGAGCTTCAACGTTTTTTTGGCCGGCGTCTTTGCGCTGACCGATCGATTTCGGGAAGCAGAAGACCTGCTGGCCGACAGCCTTCACTTCTACCTGTCCTCCGGGGACGAACTCTCTGTCTGCGCGACTCGACTGCATTTGGCGTATGTCCACTTGAAAACAGATCGGATCGCTACGGCTGAAGAACAGCTAACTCTCGCTCTGGCCTGGGCAAGCGAATGGAATGTGGAGTATTTTCCTCATTGGTGGCATCCGCAAATTGTAGCTGCCGTATGCTGCCATGCGTTGGCGAGCAGCATCTACCCCGGCCATGCGGAACGCATCCTGGTCAAGCACACGGGCGCTGCCGCAATCCCACAACTGCGGGCTTTGCTCGGCCATGCGCAGAGCGCAGCGCGCCAACGGGCTGCCGACGCGCTGCGTCTGCTCAACCAACCACTGACTGAGCATCTGAAGATCCCTGGCGATGAAACCGTACGACGAATCCTCACCCAAATGATCACAGACGGCCAATTACAGCCCACACACCTGGAACGGTTGGCGCGGTTGCTCACGACGGCGCATTCGACGGAAGCCGCCAATCCTGTGCTTCTCGCCACATTTGGACTGTATACTCATGGCGCGAGCCGCGGTGAAATCGCCCAGCAATTGGGGCGTTCCGAGTCGACCATTCGCAACTACATCACTTACATCTACGAGTGCTTTGGTCTGGCCCACACAGGTTCCCGACTGCGTCGGCGTGCCAGGCTGGTCGAAATCGCCCAGGGGGAGGGATATATTCGATAGCAGGACATTTTTTCAGGACATAATGTCCCGTGACAGGTGTGGTCGTGGGTAGTACTCTTAGACTATATGCTATGCCTTCCTTACGGGTTTTCCTTCTTACTCCACCCATTGTATAGCCTCGCATAGGGGAATAATTTTCTGTTCACAGAATTGCTTTACCACAGGAGGAATTGAGCCATGAGAAATTGGAGAATCGTGTTTCTGGTCATCGTGCTTGCAAGTGTTGCCTGGATGGGTTTACGCTTCGGCGTGACAGCAGAGGTGTCGGCGGCTGAACTGCAACAGACGCCGGACTGCTCCGTTGCTTACGACAAGACAGCAACACCTGGTGAAGTCGACGCCGGTGGGGTTGTCACAGTCTCGTTGTGGGTACAGGCGACCGGCAATTGCTCTGCCCAAAACAGCCCGGTCGATGTGTTGTTGGTGATTGACCGCTCCGGCAGTATGAGCGGCAATAGTATCGCAGATGCCAAGCAGGCAGCGATAACTTTCGTTGGGCAGATGGATCTGACGGTGGATCAAGCGGGCGCTGCTTCCTTTTCAAGTACGGGAGCAGGTCGGCTGGACCATGCGCTCAGCCGGGATGGAGGTTCGGTATCAGCGGCTATCAACCGGCTCTTTGCCAGCGGCATGACCAACATGCAGGAAGGTCTGGAACTGGCCGAGGCTGAGTTGGGGAACAGCCAGCAGAAGGCGCTCAATGCGCCAGTCATTGTGATTCTGTCTGATGGATTTCACAATGAAACATCTACCAGTTCGCTCTTTGCTGCTGCCAATCGTATCAAAGCAAAGGGGATTCGGATCATATCTATCGGTCTTGGCGCGAATGCAGTATCTTCTCAATAATCAGTGGGAAACTTGCGTTTGGCAGATTGTTCACCTCTGGTAGCAGTCACAAGATTCGGCGATTTACCACCGATTATTGAGAAGATACC
>JACQGT010000292.1 GCA_016199425.1 Chloroflexota bacterium | reverse complement strand
CGGGCAATCCCGTATTCAGTGTCGTCGCGCTGAATCCACACTTTACTGTTAATGATGTCAATATGGACAAGACAGCCATGAATCCGTTTGACGCCATCCCAACCCACTGTCACCAGCAAATAGCTATCGGATGCGCGGTCAAAGATAGTCTTGCTTTGCATGTCACCGTAGGCATACGGGATGTGGGTGTACTCAGTGAGAATATTTTCGATCATTTGACGATAGGTGTCTAAAGTATCCATTTCACAATCTCCTCCGCTTGCGGGTCAAAAACGATAAGGCGAATATGCTCGCTCTCCAACAAGAGTGTGCCGACGGGTTCTTCAAACAATTCGAGAAAAATGGCCTGACGAACAGCGATATACAGTTCTCGGTCAGGTTCAGTCTTGCGCATAATCGTGCGATACAAGACAAACTGCCCCACCGCATTCTTGAGATCTTCGATTTCAGAAGGACCAACGAAACTCTTGATTTCCACCGCTATCTTCCGTCCTCCCTTTTCAGCGGCCAGGAGTTGCTCTGCGCCCAAGTCTACGTACATATCTTTCGAACCCCATTGGAGTCTCAACGGGTCATGCGTAATTGCCCATCCGGCTTTGATAAGAGCCTGCTTGACGGCGTCGTGATAGATGTCTTTTGCTGGCATATCTTGTCACCTCACATTCAGGTAGATACGGTTGGCAATTGGCAATCAAGACCGCTATCCAGTATAACCGAAAGCAGGCCATTTCGACCAGAAGGATAGGGAGGCGCGGATACTCCCCATCCAATCAACCAATAAACCGATCAACCAGCGGTTGACGTTCCGGCCCACTGCGGCTACAATCACAGCAGGCAAACCACTTACTCCATCCAGGAGCATTCCCTATGCACGTTCTCATCACCGGCGGTGCCGGTTTCATCGGCAGCCATCTGGCCGAGGCATTGCTGGCCCGGGGCGATTCGGTGGCCGTGCTGGACGATCTCAGCACAGGCAACTTTCAGCACATCGCCCACCTGAGCGGCAACCCGGCCTTCTCCTTCGCCATTGAGTCGGTCCACAACGCGCTGGTGCTGGACCGATTGGCCAGCGAAGCCGACGCCATTGTCCATCTGGCCGCGGCCGTGGGCGTGCAACTGGTGGTGGAAAAACCGACAGAGACGATTGAGACGAATGTGCTGGGCACGGACGCAGTGCTGAAGACAGCCCGCCGCTACCGCTGCCGCACCCTCATCGCCAGCACCAGCGAAGTCTACGGCAAGAGCGCGGAACTTCCCTTCAACGAAGAGGGCGACCTGCTGCTCGGCCCTTCCAGCCGCAGCCGCTGGGGCTACGCGGCCAGCAAGCTGCTGGACGAATTTCTGGGGCTGGCCGCGCACCGGGAGTTCGGCCTGCCCGTCACCATCACCCGCTTTTTCAACACCGTCGGCCCCCGTCAGACCGGGCGCTACGGGATGGTCGTCCCCCGTTTTGTGCGCCAGGGCTTGACCGGCGCGCCCATTACCGTCTATGGCGACGGCCAGCAGAGCCGCTGCTTTTGCCACGTGGCGGATGTGGTGCAGGCGCTGGTGGCCCTGCTGGACAAGCCGGAAAGCACCGCGGGCCAGGTCTACAACATCGGCAGCAACCGGGAGACAACCATCAACGAATTGGCCCAGCTTGTGATCGATCATACGGATTCCGCCTCCCCGATCGAGTACGTTTCCTACAGTGAAGCCTACGCCCCCGGCTTCGAGGATATGCGCCGCCGGGTGCCCGACATTCGCAAAATACACGACGCCATCGGCTGGACACCCACCCACACGCTCGAAGAAATATTGGACAGTGTGATCGAGTACGAACGGAGGCGGCTACTGGCGAACGGCGATTAGCGACTGGGACGGGTTAGCCCTGATCTTCTGCTTTCGCAACACCAGTCGCCGTTCGCCTATCGCCTATCGCCTATCAAAGGAGACTCCCATGCAACGAAGATTTCTCAAATTCCTCCAAACCCTTCTGGCCCTGGCGCTGGTCGCCTCGCTGACCATCACGCCGGTGAGCCTGGCCCAGGACGAGCCGCCGCCTCCCGCCGAGATTGTCAACGACGAGGGCGGCCCGGTCAGCATCACCGGCGAAGTGCCGTACACCAATCCCTTCTTTACCCTGGGCGTGGCCGCGCCCCTGGTGATTCTGGAAGACCAGGCGGGCTTTGTGGACCGCAACGAGCGCTTTCTGATGCCCCTGGCCTCCCAGACCCTGGGCCAGATCACATCCGATTTCTTCACTTCGCCCTTCTCCTATTCTATCGCCCTGCCCATCGAACCTCAGGGCAGTCTGCGCGACGTGGACCAGGACGAGACGGAGGAGCCGGGCGTGCAGATTTTCGCCATCGCCTATTGGACCAACACTTTCGGCGATCCCTTCCTGGAGGAGCGCGACCTCTACGGCGGCGGCTGGTCCACGGCCTATGCCTCCACCCGTGTCAGCGAAGATGCCGACACCGAGCGAGAAATTGTCGGCGGCATTTTCCTGCTCTATGCCCAGGACGACACCCAGGGCTTCCCCTCCGGCTTTGGCGAGGATGGCCTGCTCTTTACAGAGGACGACCCGATTGTGACTTTGCCTCAGGGCTACACAATTGTGGATATGGACACGGATCCCTTCACTTTTGACCGCTCCCGCCACCCGGTGATCGATCTGATCGAGCCGGAGGGCGCGGCCCTGGTGGACCTCTCCGGTGAGAGCTACCCGGACGCCTTCAACCAATTCGTGGACATTCTCGCCAAAGAGTACGCCTTCACCGAATACAAAGAGATCGACTGGGAGGCCAAGCGCGAGGAATTTCTGCCCCTCTTCCAGGAGGCCCACGACAACCAGGACTCACAGGCCTATCTGCTGGCCCTGCGCGACTTCGCCTGGTCCATCCCCGACGGCCATGTGAGCGGCCCCTTCCTGGTGGACGACTTCCGCTTTGCCACTGCGGGCGGCATGGGCGTTGCCATCCGCGAGCTGGACGACGGGCGGGTGATCGCCAACTTTGTGCTGGAAGGCAGCGAGGCCGAGGATGCGGGTATTGTCCCCGGCGCAGAGATTCTGGCCTTCAACGACATTCCAATTGACGCGGTGATAGACGAGGCCGTGGCCTGGTCTGCCCCCTTCAGCACCGCACACTTCGAGCGGCTGCAGAAGCTGCGCTACGCCACCCGCTTTGCCGTGGGCGTGGAATCTGTGGCCGTCACTTTCCTGGACGAGAACGACGAAGAAACGACTGTGGAACTGGCTGTGACCGGCGAGCGGGACAGCTTCAACTTCTCCAGCTTCAATGTGGGGCGCACCGATTTCGAGCTGCCCGTAGAGTACAAGCTGTTGGAGGAGAGTGAGTACGGTTACGTCAAAATCAACAGCTTTGCCGACAACGATCTGCTCAGCGTTCAGCTTTGGGAGCGGCTCATGCGCACGCTGAACGAAAACGGTGTGCAGGGGCTGATCGTCGATATGCGCCAGAACTCCGGCGGCTCCGGCTTCCTGGCCGACCAGATGGCCGCCTATTTCTTCGACGAAGCCCACAAACTGGGCAACACCGGGCGCTACGACAAGAGCCGGGATGAGTTCTACTTCGATCCCCGCAACGAAGATGTCTTCTATCTGCCCGCAGACGAACTGCGCTACGGCGGCGAAGTGGCCGTCCTCATCGGACCCAACTGCAACAGCGCCTGTGAGTTCTTCACCTACGACATGACCATCGACAACCGGGCTGCGGTGGTAGGCTACTATCCCACGGCTGGTCTGGGCGGCAGCGTCAAGCAGATTCGCCTGCCGGAGAACGAGCAGTTTCAGTACACCGGGGGCCGGGCTGTGGACGCGGACGGCGAGATTCACATCGAGGGCAAGGGTGTGCCGCCAACGGTGGCCGTGCCTGTCAACGAAGAGACACTGCTGACCGACGACGATGTAATTCTCGACACCGCCATCGCCTGGCTGGACGAGCAGCTTGCCATCGAAATCATCAACGGCGGCGACCTGCTGGTAGGGGATGAGATCGAGGGCGAACTGTCGCCCGGTGTGCGGGTGCGCTACGTGCTGACCGTCTCCGAAGGGGATGTGCTGAACATTCTGGCCGCCAGCGACGAGATGGATATGTTCCTCGCCATCTACGATCTGGCCGACAACCAGCTTCTCTCCAACGACGACCTGGACGCAGAGACACTCAACGCCGGCTGGACGGAACTCGCCATCCCCGCCGACCTGACGCTGATTGTGGAAGTCTCTTCCGCCGGGGACGACGAGACGGGGCTGTATACGCTGACGATTGAGGATGCGGGCGGGGAGTAAAGGAGAAAAGAGATTGGAGATTGGAGATTGGAGATTGGGGATTCGACGCACAATCTCCCAATCTCTCAATCCCCAATCTCCTTACTGAGCCGTCACCACAAAATCGAACTCCAACTGAACTTCGTTGGTCACATTTGCCACGTTGAGCACGCTGGGAATGGTCAGTTCGTAGTTCTCGCGCAGAATTTGGGTTGCCCCGCTGACGCGCACTTCGCTGGTGGAGACCACCTGTACACTGACGGCGAAAGTCTCGGCCCGGGTGATCTCCCGGAT
>JACQGT010000295.1 GCA_016199425.1 Chloroflexota bacterium | reverse complement strand
ATCTCTACGACTTCACGCCGGTAAAGACAATCCCCTGGATAAAATAGCGTTGGGTCAGGAAAAAGAGTATCAGGACAGGCAGCATTGTAAGTAGAGAGGCGGCCATGAGCAGGTGCATACTGGTGCTGGATTCGCCCTGGAACATACGCAGACCCAAAGCCAGGGTGAATTTGTCCTGGCTGAAAATGTAGATGAGAGGCAGCAAAAATTCGTTCCAGTTGCCATTGAACGCAAAGATAATCACCATCACCACGGCCGGTTTGGCCAGGGGCATAATAATCCGCCAGTAGACGCCAAAGCTGGAACAGCCGTCAATGCGGGCCGCGTCGTCCAGGTCCCGGGGCAGGGTCAGGAAGAATTGGCGCACCAGAAAGGTAAGGAAGGGTCCACCGAAAAAGTCTGGCACGATCAGCGGCAGATAGGTGTCCACCCACTTCAACTCTTTGAAGAGAATGAACTGGGGAATCAGCGTCACCTGGGGCGGCAACATCAGGGTAGCGAGCATAACCAGAAAGAGCACATCCCGCCCCCACCATTGCAGCCGGGAGAAGGCAAAAGCCACCAGCGTCACCGAAATTACTTTGCCCAGAATGCTCAGACCGGTGATAACGCTGGTGTTCCAGGTGTAGCGCAGGAAGGGGACTGTCGTCACTGCTTCCCGATAGTTTTCCCAGCGGATGGGATCGGGCAGCCACTTGGGCGGGAAGAGATAAACATCGCTGATCGGCTTGAGCGATGTGGAGATCGTCCAGGCCAGGGGAATGAACATCAGCACGACGCCAACCCAGAGTAGAAGATGCACAAAGCCATTGCCCAGCGTACGCCGCTGGCCCAGAGTGATCCTGCTGGCCGTGGGTTTGGTAAGTTCCAGCCGTTGTTCGGTGACGGTCGTAGACACTAGGATTTCCTCATTTCGCCTTCGTAGTAGACCCAGGCCGTGGATGAACGAAAGACGAGAAGCGTAAGCAGGAAAATGTAGAGAAAGAGTACCCAGGCGATGGCGCTGGCGTAGCCCATCCTGAAATACTGAAAGGCGTTGCGGTAGAGGTAGAGAACCAGAAAGAGCGTGGCATTGTTGGGGCCGCCACTGGTCATAATGAAGGCCTGGGTGAAGATTTGCAGCGCGCTGATGATGCCCACCACCAGTTGGAAAAAGAGCACCGGTGTCATCATCGGCAGGGTGATGTTCCAGAGTCGCGCCCACCCGGACGCGCCGTCTACTTCGGCAGCCTCGTACAGGTCTGTAGGAATGCCCTGGAGACCGGCCAGATAAATAATGGCGCCCGCGCCCACGCCCCACAGACTCATCAGCACAAACGACGGCAACGCCCACGCCTCGTCGCCCAGCCAGCTTGGCCCCTGCACCCCAAAGGTGGAAAGGGTGATATTGATCAGTCCGAACTCTGGGGAAAAGAGCCAGCGCCAGAGCAGAGCCACGGCCACGCCAGAGAGAACCGAGGGTAGATAGAAGGCGGTGCGGTAGAAACGCAGCCCCCGGATATTATTATTGAGGAGAATCGCCAGAAAAAGACCGAAAACGATATGCAGTGGCACACTGGTCAGCGCATACGCGCTGGTCACTTTGAGCGCCTGCCAAACGAGCTTATCGGCGAGCATTGTGCGCACGTTTTGCAGACCGATCCACTTGACCGGCGACAGCAAATCCCATTCGGTGAAGGAGAGGCCCAGAGAGGCCAACATCGGACCCAGTGTCCAGATCACAAAACCGAGAATCCAGGGCAAGGCAAAGAGCCAACCTTCCAGGTTTTTCTGAAAATTGCGCCGTTTGCGTTGAGAGGAAAGAGGTGTAGCCAGGGTGCTGCTCACAGACAGACTCCGTGATGGGTAATCCGTTCACTCTGCACCGGGCAGAACACAGCGTGTGTTCTTGGGTGATATGATAACAGATGGACTTGAAGGATTGGGGCTGCCGGTCAAGGGAGTAGGGACGCATTCATTGACCGAGAAATCGTGCCTACCGGCGCAAGTATAGCATACGTTCCGCAACTCTGCATCCCGTTTCGACGGATGAATTCCTATATTCTAATCTTCTGGGCGGACGAAGTCTAGTACAATGCGGCGCAAATAACGACGCACTTCGGGTGCTCTCGCCGGGTCCGTGACCGGTGGGGAGCAGGAACTGCTGAGGTATTTGCGCCGCGCTGTACTACTACTGGCTAAACGGCAGCATCCGGTGCAGTATCCGGTCCTTATCGAAAATCTGGTGTTTGATCACCAGGCCGATATGCAGGGTGAGGAAGACAACGATGGCGTAGCCGGTGATGATGTGGACGGTGTGGCCCAGCCAGGCCAGGGTTTCGTTGCGGGGGAGGAAGCTGGGCAGACGGGTGACGCCGAAGAACTGGACGCCGAAGCCGCCGGATTCTACGAAGAGATAGCCGCTGAGAGGCATGAGAAACATCGCCCAATAGAGCATCTTTTCGTAGAGGTGGATCAGCTTCTTTTCCCAATCGGCCAGCCCCTTCGCCCAGTCGGGCAGGCGGGTGGTCTTGCGCCAGGTGTAGCGGATGACGACGACGGCCAGAATCACCAGCCCGATAGATTTGTGCCAGTTGTAGAGGCTGCCCTGGCTAAAGCCCAGAGCAAACTCATTGCCTTCGATGGCAGTCATAATTTTGGCAACGACATACTGGTTGAGGAAACCCAGGACAACCAGCCAATGCAGAGTTTTGGTGACAATGCCGTAACGGGTGGATGAATTAGCGAGGCCCATCGAACTGGTCTCCTGTGTGGTGGATGGGGACGTATTTCGTATT